>JBGTEZ010000208.1:0-6629 GCA_041747535.1 Gemmatimonadaceae bacterium | reverse complement strand
TCTGGACAGACTGAATCTCGGCTTCTGCGTGATGAAGGACGCCAGCGCGGTGTTGAGGTCGAGGTAAGCCCACCCCCGCGTGTTTGCCTGCGACTGGATGTACACGTTCATCGCGCGTATCTGCGTATTGACGAACGCCGTATCGGCCGGAGTCAGCATAAAGTCCGGCGCCGCGGGATCGTCGGTGCAGGTGAAGTCGTAGGGCTTTGGGCGCGCGAGTGCCGTCAACACCTTGAGCAGCGCGTAAACCTGATTCTGGTTGCCGGTGCAATCGGGATTGATGACGACGCCGAAGGACTGGAACGCCGCCCTGTCCTGCCAGAAGTCGTCACCGGGATAAACGCCCACCAGATTCGGGATGAGCGGAACGGAGACGAGCAGCGCCTTTGCGCCTGTTTTCGCGACGCTGTCCATGACCGCGTCGTACTGCGGCTGCCACACCGCGATCGGATAGTAGGTGAAAGTCCCATCGGGTTGACGGTACGCTCCAGCGGGGACGACGATGCCATCCGTAACGGTGCGGAGCACTTCGTTCGCCCCGAGCTCCACCGACACCAGCGTCGGGTTCTGCGCCATCATCGACGTCACCTGACTCTTGCCCGGAGCGAGGACCGCCTTGTAGAGGCGCTTTCTCTGGTCGCTGTCGACAGTCGTCGGCGTCGTTACCGTCGATTCCGGAGTGATACGGAGCGCGTGGTAAGTCGTGGCACCGTCGACCCCGACGTTGTTCGTTGGAAGCGTGATACCGGGATAAAGCGCGCACACGAGATCCGTTGGAAGGACGCCCGGGAACTGCGCGCCGCTCAGCCGCCGCTGAAACTGGATGGGAGCGATGAGCGGCGAATAACACCCAGGTCCCTGAATGAGCGGAGTCGTAAATCTTCCGCTCGCGAAAACCTGGTGGGCGAGCAATGCCGGCCACGCGTGCTGCTGCGTGGCGTAGAACACGCCCGCCGATTGAACACCCATCGTCACACTCGTGCCGATGGAGACGTAACGCTCGAACGCTTCCTGGCCTTTCGGTCCGATCACCTGGTTGTCGTCGCTGCAGGCACCAAGCACGATGACTGAGAGCACGACGGCAGAAAACGACCAGTTACGCTTCATGCGATTCCTCTGCGGTGGGGAGCATCCCGGGCGCATAGCGCGCGGGGAGATAATATCTGTCAAGCGTGAAATGCGCGCCACCCCAGCGCCGTCAGCTCCTCGGTGTGCTCGCCGAGCCTCGGCGGACGGAGTCGGACACTTCCGGACACGCTTGAGGGAATACCGGTGACCGGCGATGCGCCGGTCGCGGAGAGAGCTTCGGCCACACTGTTCACCAGGCCGCACGCGACGCCGTTCGTCGCGAGCTTCTCCATCCAGTGCCGCGCCGGTCGCGCGCCCACTCGCTCGGCAATCGCTGCAACCAGCTGCTCCCGTCTCGCGATACGTCCGGCGTTCGTTGCGAGATCCGCATCGTTGGCGAGGTGGTCCAGCCCCAGCGCAAAGGCGCAGGCTCTCCATTGCTCGTCACTGCCTACCGCAATGACAAAGGGTCGGTCTCGAGCATCGAACAGCTGATACGGGACGAGATTGGGATGTCCGTTCCCCCACCGCGCCGCGTCCTGCCCGGAGACGAGGACATTCTGCGCGACATTCACCAGAGCGGCGCGTGCCGAATCCGCGAGCGAGATCTCGATCCGGCGGCGGCGTGCGGACAAGGGCCCACTCGCACGCTCGACCAGCGCCGAGAGAATTGCGATTGCGGCGTCCTTTCCGGCGATTACGTCGGCAAGCGCTACTCCGACCTTCATGGGTGGCCCGTCAACCTGACCCGTGATCGCCATCCAGCCACACTCGGCCTGGGTCACGTAGTCATAACCCGGACGACGATTGTCCGGGCCGTATCCCGAGATCGTGCACCAGATGAGCGATGGATGGGTCTCGAGGATGCTGTCGCGATCTATTCCGAATCGCCCAAGTGAGCCGGGCAGGAAATTGTCGATGGCGACGTCTGCCTGATCAAGAAGGCGCAGGACCAAATCACGGTCGGTGGCCACGGTCAGGTCCGCGACGAGGCTCTTCTTGTTGCGGTTGATGCTCAGGAAGTAAGCGCTCTCGCCCTCGGCGTCGAACGGCGGCCCCCAGCCGCGGGTTTCGTCCCCGGTGCCGGGCCGTTCGACTTTGACGACGTCGGCGCCCAAATCCCCCAGGATCATTGAACAAAGCGGTCCGGCCAAAACCCTGGTGAAATCGACTACTCTTGCGTGCAAGTGTCGCCTATTATCATTAAAGTGCGGTTATACTGTCTTGTCACTGGCTTGGATACAGTGGAAACGCTAGGTGAAAATCAACCTGCGAATGGGGTTCAACCCACCTTGTTTTAGTGACTAAAAATCATATACTTAGCGCCGTTCGAGCCTGACAGTCGCGAACCGCGTCCAAAACCGCTGCAGGGCTCACACCCATCTGCCCCCTACTGCTTCCCAGCCCACACCGGGCACCGGAGCCATAAATGCCCGATAAAGACAAAACTGCGGTCGCCACTCTTCCCGCAGCTCCAACAGGTACTGCTACCGCCACGCCCGGAGCTCCCGGCGTTCCCGGCGTTCCCGGCGTTCCCGGTGTGCCCGGCGTTCCAGGCGCTCCGCCGATTCCACCACGCAGAAGCCCCGGACACCGCGGCGCCGATGTAAAAGATACCGTCGCCGAGATGGCGGCAAAGGCGCATGAGATCAGCCTCGAGGCCGGCAGCAAGATGGCCGCTGCGATGAAGGATGTCGTCGGAGCCGCGGCCGGACTTACCGGTCTCGTCGTCGAGAGCGCGCGCGATCTCCTTCAGTACATGGTTCGCCGCGGTCAAATGACCCAGGACGAAGCCGACAAGCTCATGCGCGAAGTGGAATCATCGCACGGGCTGAAGCGGAAAGCAGCGACGCCATTCCCGCCGATCGGAACGAAGAGCGCGCCGAAAGTCGTCGAAGCTCCAAAGGCGGCGGTCGAGGCACCGCGACCCGTTGTGGTCGCCGCGAGGCCGGCGCCGTTCGCGGTGAAGCACGCTAAGCCGGCCGCCAAGCATGCGCCGGCGAAAAAGCCGGTCGCCAAGAAGACCACGATGAAGCCCGCCGCCAAGAAGCACGCGCGCAAGCCCGCCCCGAAGGCGAAGGGGAAATCCTCGGCCAAGTCCGCGAAGAGAAGGTAGGGCGTGCCGATCGCGCGGGGCGACGCAGTCGCGCTCGCCCGCGCGCTCATAAAAATCGATTCACGAAATCCGACCCTCGTCCCTGATGCACCAGGCGAGGGTAACGCGGCGCGCTTCCTCGCCTCGGTCCTCGACGATTGGGGTTTCTCCGTGCAGATCGTCGACGCAGTCCCGGGGCGGCCGAACGTAGTCGCCAGAATCGGCCCCGTTGACGCTCCAGCGCTGATGCTGAACGGCCATCTCGACGTTGTCGGCATCGAGAGAATGGTTCACGAACCATTCGCGGCCGAGATGCGCTCCGGTCGCATCTATGGTCGCGGGTCCGCCGACATGAAGGGAGGCCTCGCCGCGATGTGCGCCGCGGCGACCGCTGCAACCGGCGAATCGGATGCTCAGATAGTCATCGCTGCCGTCGTCGATGAGGAATACGAAAGCCTCGGACTTCGCGCCCTTCTCGAATCCGGCGTGCGCGCGGAAGCGGCGATCGTCACCGAGCCGACCCGGCTCGCGATATGTCCGGCACACCGGGGATTCGCCTGGATCGACGTGATTTTCACCGGACGCGCGGCCCACGGCAGCCGCTACGATCTCGGGGTCGACGCAATTCTTCACGCCGGACTGCTGCTCGCCGAGCTCGATGTCCTCGAGCAAACGAGGGATAAAGGTCCCTTGCATCCGCTCCTCGGCCGCAGCTCTCTCCACGCTTCGACGATTCACGGCGGGGTTGGGATGTCTACCTATCCGGAGAGGTGTGAGCTGGCGCTCGAAAGGAGGACCCTTCCCGGAGAAACCTCGGACAAGGCGGTGCGCGAGGTCACCGACGCGTGCGACCGCGTGCGGGCGCGGCACCCAGGCTTCAGCGCCCAGGTTAAATTGAATACCGCGCAGGCTCCGAGCGATGTCGCGGTTCATGCTCCGATCGTGGAGCGTTTGCGGAAAGCTCTCGAGAGCGAGAAAATTCCGGTGAGTATCGAAGGACTCTCTGCCTGGACCGACGCGGCACTCCTGAACGCGGCTGGAATTCCGGCGGTCTGCTTCGGCCCGGGCGACATTTCTCTCGCTCACGCCGCCGAAGAGTTTGTTCCGGTGAGCGATATCGAGGGAGCCACGCGAGTCCTGACGCGCGTGGTTCGCGAGTGGTGCAGTTGACTTGAAGACGTCTCTTGATGGGAAGGGGGATTCGTTGCCGGAGTGGACGCACAAGCAGTACGACATCCTTGAAGGCGCGATTACGAAGGGCAACCGTATCTCTGCCTACCGGCGCGGCACCGAATACGTCGTGATCCCGACGCGCCTGCGGGTGATCAAGGGCCGGGAGGCAGTCGACGCAACGCACCCAACGACCGGGGATGGCATCACCATCTACCTCGACGAGATCGACAGCTTCGAGCTGGTGCGATGACGCGTGCAAAGCCGGGGGATCTGGTCGCGATCTACGCCGACGAGTCGTGCATCGGGAACGGACGCGAGGGTGACAATCCAGGCGGCGCCGGCGGTGTCATCGAATGGCTCGGTCCGAGCACCACCTCGCCTGAGCGCGCGGACTACTGGATCGCCGAACCGGCGACCACCAACAACCGAATGGCTCTTCGCTCCGTGATCGAGGCCTTTCGCGCGCTCTCTCGGCGCGGTAACTCCTATCGAGTGGTCTTCACCAGCGACTCCAAGTACATCGTCGACGGCATGAACCAATGGCTTCCGGGGTGGAAGGCACGCGATTGGAAGAGGAAGGGTGGGCCGATTCTGAATCTGGAGCTGTGGAAGGAAGCAGACAGGGCGGTTGCGCCGCACGAGTGTCAATGGAGATGGGTGCGGGGCCACAACGGGCAGCCGCAGAACGAATACGCCAACTTTCTGGCGACGCGGGCAGCGGCCGAGCAGACGAATTCCGGTGGACTGAAGCAATCTGAATTCGACAGCTGGCTCGCCGCGCAGGAATCCGGGCGGCTCAAGCTGAAAGACACCGCCCCGTTCCCCGATCTCAATTCATTTCAGCCGGGTAAGCGAGCATGGACGATCTAGACAGGCTGTTTCAGCGATTGGTCGCGAACATAAGAAACGGACACGCCGAGTATCTGAGCGTGCCGTTCACGGTCGCGGAGCTCCACGATACTCTGGTCCCGTACCGCCACTACCGGCGCGATCTCGGGATCGAGACCAATCAGGATTACGAAGCGGCGGTCACGCGCCTGATCTCGGGCGAGCGGGGCTATATCCGGGCGGACGAAACGATGCAGCAGCGATTGAAAAAAGAGCTCGCGTCCGCTCATACTGATCCCGGACTCTTTCGGGAGTACGCGTCTACGCGGATCTCACTCGTACCGGAAGCGGTAAAGAATCTCGGGGTGCCTATACCGGCACAGAATGCCGGTGGGTACTCCGTTGGGAAGCGCGTTGCGACTGCGGGCCGGAGCGGGGATGGCGCGACCGCCACCAACGAAGGCACCACTTCGTTCACGATGCCCGCCTTGGCCGCCATGGAGATTCCCGAGGGATGCAGATACTGCGGCGGGACCCTGCCGGAAGGGAGATCGATCACATACTGCCCGAATTGCGGACAGAACCTCGCGGCCAAGCACTGCGCCGGATGCGGAGCGGAGCTCGATCCCGCCTGGAAATTCTGCGTGAGCTGCGGCAAGCGCGCGATCTGACCGCGACGCACCAATGCCGATCATGAGCACGCGCAAGAGCGGCGACGGAATCGTTTTTCTTTCCGCCGCACGCACTCCATTCGGGACGTTCGGTGGGAAGCTCAAGTCCATCTCACCAGTCGATCTCGCTGTTCACGCGTCGAAGGCTTCCATCGAGCGGGCCGGGATACAGCCCACCGATGTCGATCAGACGATCTTCGGCAACGTCCTCTACACCACGAGCGACTCGATCTACTTCGCCAGGCACGTCGCGCTCAAGACCGGCTGCCGGCAGGAGACGTCGGCGCTGACACTCAACCGCCTGTGCGGCTCCGGGTTTCAGGCCGTGGTGAGCGGCGCCCAGGAGATACTGCTTGGCGATGCTGAGGTCTGCCTCGTCGGAGGAGCGGAGTCGATGTCGCTCGCTCCGCACGTCACGCGCGGGCTGCGCTGGGGTGTGCCGTTCGGCAAGCCGCCTGCGATGGAGGACGTGCTCTGGGAAGGGCTCACCGATTCCTATGTTGGTCTGGGGATGGCGGAAACGGCGGAGAATCTGGCGGAGCGATACAAGCTGGATCGCGGGTGCGTCGACGAATTCGCCCTGAGATCGCAGCAGCTGGCGAAGGCCGCGTGGGATTCGGGCGTGTTCAGGGATGAAGTAGTCCCGGTTCCGATTCCGAATCCGAAAACCGGAGAGCTCGAGAACTTCGCGACCGACGAGCACATGCGGCCAGACACTACGCTCGAGCGGCTTGGTGCGCTCAAGCCGGTATTTCGGAAGGCCGGAGTCGTGACCGCTGGAAACGCGTCGGGCA
>JBGTEZ010000207.1:0-10511 GCA_041747535.1 Gemmatimonadaceae bacterium | reverse complement strand
AACGACGGCCGGTCCGGCGAAGAGTGCGCTCAGAGTTTCGAAGTAGGCGACGGCGTTGCTCCGGAGCGCCTCGACCAGGTATGCGGGTAGCTGTGTCGGCCCAAGCGGGATCCAGCTCCAGTACGATACTTCGTCGGGAGATGACGACAGCGGTCCTTCCGCCACGAGCCGCCCGTGAACAATCCCCCACAATATCAACGGGGTGATTGCGGCCGCGGCGCCAGCGGCAACGACGCGCCACCGGACGCGGCGCAGCGCGAGCGCCGCGAAGCAGGCGGGGATGAGCGCAATTCCAGCGGATCGGAACAACGCCGTGACTGCGAGCACGAGACCGAGCGCGACCGCTCCGGCAGGGCGATCGACAGACGCCGCGAGCGCGACAGCCGCGGCCCATCCCAGCAGGAAGTAAGGCTCAGAGAGCGGGATGTTGTAGTACTGGATCGCCGTGTCGAGGAAGAAGGGACCCAGAGCCGCGATGGCGAGGGCGCCTGGAGAGAGCGAGAGTTGACGACGACCGATCCACCAGATCAACGCCGCGGCCGCTCCGCAGACGAGAGGGTTCAGGACATCCACCGTCGCGCGCACCGCGGCCAGCGTTCCGCCCAGCGCCCACGGAATCGCGAGCATGGCGGGGAGACCGGGGGGATATTTCACCGCGACTGGATCGCCGGCGAGATAGGCGAGGCGGTAGCCGCCGCCATCGGCGATTGATTTCGCCAGCATCACGTAGGCGCCGTCGTCATTGAAGGCACCGACGAGGAACAGAGCGGTGCCGCGCAACACCACATAGGCCACGGCGACAGCGGCGAAGACAACCAGACACTCTCGCAACGGACCTTCGGACTTGATCGGCCAGCGCAGCGGGCGACTCCTCGGGAAAGCAGCCGGGAGTATCAGAGCGCCGGGGAAGTCGCGCAAGAGCGGACCGACCGAGCAGCACGAGCGATTAACCGATATAGTAGTGTCACCTCGCTCGATTCCGGGCCACCAACCGATGCCAGTCCCAACACCGAATTGACCCTCTCGCGCTCCGCTATCCCCGTTACGCCGTCCGGTTCGACACATGCTCTCGACACGCCTTTCCCGGCTTCGATCGGGGGCCGCGACCGCGTTCTTCGCGTTCTCTACATCGGGCGTTTCTCGCTGGCGGCGGCGATTTTCCTCGCCGCGATCATCGTCTGGCGGGCCGCCGAGACGACCACGACGCTGATTGCGACGCTCTCGTTCGTGTTCACGCTGTTCTTCACCGCCGCGTCGCTGTTCAGGAGCGAGAGGGGGGAGGCGCCCCTCGACAACACGTTCTTCTACGTGCAGATGCTGTTCGACCTGCTCCTCGTCACGTCAGTCGTTTACATGACACAGACGGGAGCGCCGTCGCAGCTCGCGCCGCTCTACATCCTCGTAATCGCGGTCAGCGCTCTCTTGCTCCCGCCCTCAGGCGTACTGCTCATCGCCGCGCTCGGCGACGTTCTCTACTTCGCGGTCACGATCCTCGGCAACCTGGCCGCGTTCGATCTGTCAATCCTGGTCCAGTTGACGATTTTCGGAGCCGTCGCGCTGGGTTGCGGCTACATCGGCGCGCGCCTCAGAGGCGCCAACGCGGGGCGCGAAGAGATGGCTGCCGAGCTCGCCGCGTTCCGCCTGCGCGAGGCTGACATCGAGCGGCTCCACACGAGAGCGGAGCGACTCGAAGCGGTCGCGGAGCTGAGCGCATCGCTCGCGCACGAGATCAAGAATCCGCTCGCCTCCATACGCAGCGCGGCCGAGCTGCTGGCGCGCATTCCCGCGGCGGATGATGATACCCGCACGCTGACACAGCTCGTGCAGCGCGAGTCGGACCGGCTTTCCCGTCTGCTTTCGGAGTTCCTCGACTTCGCCCGCACCGAAGTGGCACAGGTCCAGAAGGTGGATCTGATCGAGATCGCCCGGCACGCGGCCGTGCTCGTCTCGGCACACCCCGACAGGCCCCGGAGCGTCACCATCCGCGAGCTGTTTCCTTCGACTCCGCTGGTCGTCGTTGGCGATGATGATCTGCTCCATCGCGCGATCTTCAACCTCCTCCTCAACGCAGTGCAGGCATCTCCCGCTGGTGGAGAAGTTCGACTCGAGGCAGCGGAGCTCGCCCCCCACCAGCTGCCGCCCAAAGCGGCCCGCTTCACAAGGGGCGCGTTCATGGTGCAGGTGAGCGACCAGGGCGCGGGGGTCGACCTTTCGGTGAGGGACCGGCTGTTCGAGCCGTTCGTCACCACCAAGGCGGGCGGGACAGGCCTCGGGCTTTCGATCGCCCACCGGGCCGTTGAAGCTCACCACGGATTCATCGTCGTCGATGGAGCCGGGGAAGGAGAGGAGGGCACCACTTTCACGGTGATCCTGCCCAAGCTCGGCGCCGGCGGAAAAGGGAGGACGCCCAACCCCACCTCCGAGAGCGAGAGGTGACGGCTCCGGCAGTTGCTCCCCCGACCGTCCTCGTGATCGATGACGAGGTGGGTATACTCGACACGATTCGGATACTCCTCAAGAACGAGGGGTTCACGCCGCACACGGCGCTCGGAGGCAAGAAGGGCCTCGAGCAGATCGCGGCACTCAAGCCCGATCTCATCATCACCGATGTGCGAATGCCCGATGTCACCGGGCTCGACATCCTCGCCTCGGTGCGTTCCCACGACCCCGAGGCAGTCGTGATTCTAATGACCGCTCAGGCAAGCCTGCAGTCGGCAATCGGGGCTGTGAACAACGGCGCTTTCTACTACATACAGAAGCCGTTCAAGAACGACGAGCTCGTCGCGATCGTGCGTCGCGCGGCCGAGCACCGGAATCTCCGGCGCGAGCCCCGGCCGGTGAGGCCGGATGCCCGGCCGGAGCCGAAGCGCCGCGACCGACAAAGCGCACCGCTCGGCGCCAGCAAGCCATGGCTGGAAGCGCTGCACGTCGCGGAAATGGTGGCGGATACCGATTCGACGGTGCTGCTGCAGGGTGAATCGGGCACGGGAAAGGAAGTCGTGGCGCGCTACATCCACGATCGCTCGGGGCGTGCCACGAGGCCGTTCCTTTCGATCAACTGCGGCGCCCTGCCGGAGAATCTTCTCGAGAGTGAGCTGTTCGGTCACGTAAAAGGCTCGTTCACCGGCGCGTCGCGGGACAAGGAAGGCCTCTTCTTCGCGGCGGGCGAGGGCACGTTCTTCCTCGACGAGATCGGTGAGACGACGCCGGCGATTCAGGTAAAGCTGCTCCGCGTGCTCCAGCAGCGCGAAGTGATACCCGTCGGTGCGACGGAACCGAAGCCGGTCAACGCCCGGGTGATAGCCGCGACCAACCGCGATCTCGAGGAACAGATCCGACTGGGGGCTTTCCGCAGCGATCTGTTTTACCGGCTGAACGTCGTGTCGATCATGCTTCCGCCGTTACGCGACAGACCGGGAGATATTCCGCTGCTCGCCGCGGCGTTTCTCAAGCGCGCCGCTGATGTCCGGGGTGAAGCGCCCCGCTCGCTGCAGCCCGAAGCGCTCGAGGCGCTGGAATCCTATCAGTGGCCGGGGAACGTTCGCGAGCTGGAAAACGCGCTCGAGCGAGCGGGCATTCTGGCGAAGGGAAATTCCATTCCGCTCAGCGCTCTTCCCGAGAAGGTGAGCGAACGGAAAAGCGAGCCGCTCGTGAGCGGAGCGGTTCAGCCCAATCCGACTCTCGATACGATCGAGCGCGCTTACATTCTCTGGGTGCTCGAGAACGAAGGCGGCAACAAGCCGCGCACCGCCGAAATTCTCGGCATCGATCCCTCAACGCTTCACCGGAAACTCTCACGCTATGATCTGGACGAGTAGATAACGTGATCACTCCCGTTACTCCCCTCAAGAAAACCGAGATGGTGGTATCCGTCCTCATCCCGGTATACAACGAAGAAGACACTGTTGCTCAGATCGTCGAGTGGGTGCGCGCCACCCCGTATACGACTGAGATCATCTGTGTCAATGACTGCTCCACCGACGGCACGCGTGCCGTCCTCGACCGCCTGCTGGCGGAGCGCAAAGTCCAGCGTGTCATCCACCAGGAGCGCAATCGAGGCAAGGGTGCCGCCGTCCGCGCGGCGATCGCTGCGAGCACCGGCGACGTCGTGATCGTGCAGGACGCCGACCTCGAATACAATCCCGCCGACTGGCCGGCGCTGTTCGCCCCGCTGATCGAGGGCCGCGCTGATGCCGTGTTCGGCTCGCGCTTTCTCGGCGGGACGCACCGAGTGCTCTACTACTGGCACTCGGTCGGCAACGGCCTGCTGACAACGCTCAGCAACATGTTCAGCAACCTCAATCTCACGGACATGGAGTGCTGCTATAAAGCGGTGAGGGGCGAGCTCGCGAGGTCGCTTCCGCTCAAATCCGAGCGCTTCGGGTTCGAGCCCGAGATCACCGCGCGGCTCTCCAAGGCGAACGCGCGCATCTTCGAGGTCCCCGTCGGGTACTCGGGACGAACCTATCAGGAAGGAAAGAAGATCACCTGGCGCGACGGCTTCGCCGCTCTCGGGCACATCGTTCGATACAACCTGTTTCCGTGATGCGTCTCCGCCCTGCTGTCGTTGCGGGGATTTCCATCGTGTTGCTCGCAGTCGCCGCATCAGCGACGGGCATTACGAATGGCTTTGCCTTCGATGACGTCTATATCATCAAGGACAATCCGGCCGTTCACTCATTCTGGCCGTTGTGGGAGTTCCTGACGGAGAGCTACTGGCCGCCGGAACGGGGCGGAGACCTGTACCGGCCCTTCACCATGCTCGGCTTCTCCGCCCAGTGGTTTGTGGGCGGCGGCAGTCCGCTGGCCTTCCATTTCACCAGCATCGTGCTCTACGCTGTCGTTTGCGCCGCATTCTTCTGGGTGGCGATGGCGCTGCTTCCGCTTCCGGCGGCTTGGCTCGCCGGTGCGCTCTTCGCCGTGCATCCGCTGCACGTCGAATCGGTTGGCAATGTCGTCGGTCAGGCCGAGCTGTGGGCGGCGCTGTTCATGCTCCTCGGGCTGGCCGTTTTCCTGAGGGCGCGCTCGCGCGGACGCCTGTCCGGAAAGGATGCGGCGCTCATCGCGTTGTCGTACGCTCTCGGACTGCTTTCCAAGGAACACGCGATCGTGCTGCCGGCGGTGCTCCTCGCCGCCGAGCTTACGGTCAGTCCGCGGACAGCTCGGGTGCGCGACCGTCTGATCGCAATCAGACCGTTGCTGCTCGCGATGGGCGCGATCGCGCTGGCGTTTCTCTGGGCGCGGACGGCGGTTCTGGCCGAAACCCGCGGAGTTCCTCCGGACACGACCAGCTTGTTCGTGAACCAGCCTTACGGGTTCCGCGCAATGACGATGCTGGCGGTCGTGCTCCAGTGGGCGCGCCTCCTGATCTGGCCCGCCACTCTGTCGGCGGATTACTCTCCGCGGCACATCGAGCTCGTCACGAGTCCGAGCATCGATACGCTGGCGGGAGTGGCGATACTCCTGGCTCTACTCGTCATCGCGATTCAAAACCGCCGCTCGGCTCCGGTCCTGACGTTCGGGATCGCGTGGATGGTGGTGTCGCTTCTCATTCCGAGCAATCTGATAATCCCGACAGGGTTCGTCATGGCCGAGCGCACGCTTTTCGCGGCGAGTGCGGGCGCGATGCTTTGCGTCGGCTGGGTCGCGATGAAGCTCGTACCGGACTTCACCAGACTGGCGGAGGTTCCGCGGCGCGTCACGCTCACCGCGATCGCCGGGGTACTGCTCATGGGCGTGGTGGCCAGCGCCAGTCGGCAGCGCGTGTGGCGTGACAACGTGACGCTGTTCACGCAGACCGTTGCAGATGCGCCCGGGAGCTACCGGGCCAGGATGGCGTATGCGGCCATACTGTTCGAGCGGAAAGAAAAAACCGAGGGGTTCAAGCAGCTGGACATCGCAAACAATCTCTTCCCCGACGACCCGCCTCTGCTCGAATTCGCCGCGGAAGAATACGCAAAGGCGGGGAAGTGTCCGGTTTCAGCGAGGCTCTACAAAAAGATCGTGGACAAATATCCCACGCACTTGAGCGCGCGCATCGGACTGGTCGGGTGCCTGATCGTTCTCCGCGACCATGCGACCGCGCGAGCCGTTGCGCGCGCGGGCCTCACGACGGGAATACCACAAACCGCGCTCCGACAGCTGATCCACATCAACGACAGCGTCGAGACCGCGGAGCGGATGAACAGAGGGAAAAGCTCCACTCCCCCCGTTCGCAACTAGCTGGGTTCTGAGCTACCCGGCTGGCCACAGCACCTTCACTCCGTCCTGGTAGGGCACGAGCGCAGGTTGCTGATCGTCACGGAGCCGCAGCAGCATCAACGGCACCCGGTCGGGATATTTGCGTATCATCCGCGCGTTGGCTTCGGGGCCCATGTCGCGAGCGAACATGCGGCCGCCCTGTTCCACTCCCGGAAGGTCCCCCTGCCACACCAGCGGGCCGACGTCCACGATACCGAGCGTATCGGATGCGACTTCGCGCAGACATTCGAGCGAGAGCTTCACGCCCGGTCGCACCCGGATCTCGTCCTCTTCCGCGATTCGCATGAGCGGTGGCGGGTCGCGGGGTACGAAGCTGAAATCGAGCGGTGGTGCCTGTCCTCGCGTGGCCGCGGGCGATGCGTACCAGCGAGCGTATCGATCCGATTCGCAGGTGGTGTTCTGCCTGAGCGCGGCTTCTAGTGAATCGAGTCTCATTCCGTGGGCGAGGAGTCGGGTAGCCACTCTTCCCGTCCACGCGCCGTGCACGAACACGAGAGATGGCCGGTTGTCAGGGGGGAGGACTATTCTGCTGCTCTGCATCCACCCGCCACCGTAGCTCGCGAGACGCTGGGGCCCGAGATAAGCGATCCCCGCGACCCAGGAGAGCGCGAGCGTGAGGACGAGCGCCGCGCGGGGCGAATAATTTCCCCACAGCGTGTCGGCCGGAATGAGTCTTACGAGTCCCACTGCCGCGACCGCGAGAAGAAGCGACCATGGAGCCGTGAATTCATTGAGCATGCGCGGGCCCATGAACATTCCGTGGTGCCAGTAGAGCGCGTTGGCGACAATCGGCAGCAGGGCCCACGACGCAATGACCCGGACTCCAACCGTGAAGCGGTTCGCCAACAGCAGGAAGAGTCCGGCGACGACGACCGCAGGCAGCGGCGTCTCGAGCAGGTACAGGCTGAAGGTGACGAGATCCGACGACGTGAATCCCAGCGCCTGCACCGGGCCGTACATGGCACCGGTGGGATCACGGTGAAAGCCGGGGCCCACCAGCGGGCCCTGCGATGCGACATAGCCAAACCGGAACGGGCTGCCGAAGAAGCGCTGATTGTAGGCGCCCAGCGCCGCGAGTATGGGCGCGATGCCCGCGATCGCGGATAAAGTGCGTCGAAAAAATCCCGATAGGAGGCCGGACCCCGCCCGCGTTTTGAGCGCCCACACTACCGCCACTGCCAGTGCGACCACGACCGCGCTCAGCGGGCGCACGGAGAACACCATCCCCACCGACGCCCCCGAGGCCACCGCCCACCAGAGGCTGTCGTCGTCCCGGCTTCGCACCGCGAAATAAACGGCGGCGGACGCGAACGCGGCCGCGCCCGCGTGATTCATGAACGCGCCCGCCAGTCCGATCAGGAATGGGCTCAGGCACAGCATGATGGACCCGAGGCGGGCGGTCGCTCTGTCATCGCGGAGGAGTCTCTCCGCGGCCAGCGCGGTAAAGAACACAGTGAGGCCCGCGAATATTGGTCCGATCGCCTGAACGATTCCCAGGCGCAGACCCAGGGCCAGAAAGAGCAGATATCCGGGCGGATACTGGGAGACCCAGCCGTTTGGTGTGACGAGTGAATTCGGCAGGTGCCAGAATTCGAGCAGTTCATCGGCCGGGCCACTGAGCTGCCCAGCCGCGATGAACCGCGCGTGAGTGAGCTGCACCATCGAATCAATGAGATTCGGCTTGCCCTCGAGAACGACGAGGGAAAAGACGAGCGTGAGTAGCGCGGTAACGGCTCCGAGCGTTGCGGCGAACCGGAGAATCGGAATGCTGACCAGCTTCCCGCCCACTCGAGCGAGAGCGCGATCGATCGCGGCTGGATCCAGCACCCTGCTGATGACGACCCCAACGACGATCGCGATGAACGATCCAACGAGAAGCAATGTCCTCGAGATCTCGGCGGCGGCAACCGAGCCGCGCGGAAAAGCTCCCGCGCCGGCGGTATCGAGAAGACGATAGGCGGGCAGAAGCACCAGCGCGAGGAGCACGGCTCCCGCCGCGCGCATCGCATAGGTGACGAGCGGGCGATCGGTGGGAGGATGCGGCTCCGCAACCTCGCCGGCGACGGTGTCAGCCGGCACGCTTGCGCGCTATCGCCAGAAGGCTCTGTCCGATCGGAGGACGAAAACGTGTCTCGATCTGACGCAATGCCGGAATCACGTAACGGTCGTAGAAACGGACCTGGTCGCGGCCGAGTGTCTTCCTTTGCAGGATGCGGCCGGAGGCGAACCACGCAGCCACTCCGAGCATGTTCAGGTAGTGAAGCTTTTCAATCTCGAACCCGACGTCGCGCAGCTGTGTCGTGAGTCCTCGCCGGGTATAACGGCGGAAGTGGTCGAATGCTCGGTCGAGAGATCCGTAGATCGCCGGCAGGGCGGGGACGAGGAGGAGGACATATCCGCCCGGCACCAAAGCCTGGTGCGCGGCGCGAAGGAATGCCGAGTCGTGCTCGACGTGCTCCAGCACATTCACGGCGACGACGCTGTCTGCTTCGAGCGAGGGCGCAAACTCCTCGAGGTAGCCGAGCCGAACATCGACTCGCGTGTCTTTCTGAAATCGCTCGCGGAGCATGGCGGCGTTGCCGCGGTCGGGCTCGATCAGCACCAGCTCATGCGGCCGGGCGCGGCTGAGAATCAGCTCCGACACAGTCCCGATTCCGGCTCCCGCTTCTACTGCCCGCCGGCCGATCCGGCTTGCGAACGAGTCGATGATCCAGTCGTAGTAGTTCCTGGCTTCGGCGACCGCTTCGAGCTCGGTGCCGGAATATGAGAAAGACGAAGCGGTCACCCCCCAATCTACCCATCGCAGGCACCCCCAGACAGCTTGCGGAGTGCATTGCAATTTGCCGGAAATCTTGCAGATCGCGACGAAATTGTTGTCTTCGCGCCTTGGGCCCTGATCCGTATCCGCTTACGCTGCAACGGCTTACGCTGATGCCTGTTAATGGCCCCCACGTTGCCTCTAGTGAGGTTGCCTCAGTTCGAGGCGCCGCGTCTTTACTGTGCTAAGGCTAGATAGGCCGACGGCGATTTCCTAACGCTTCAGGAGACACTAAATGAGCAACAAAAAGGGCTTTACCCTGATCGAACTTCTGATCGTGGTCGTCATCATCGGCATTCTTGCCGCGATCGCGATTCCGAAGTTTGCGAACACGAAGGAGAAGGCGTACGTAGCAGCGATGAAGTCTGACCTTCGTAACCTCGCGACGTATGAAGAGCAGTATGCCGCCGACAACAACGGCGCGTACTTCTCGGGTAGCGCGACGTCAACCGCTTCGCTGAACGGGTTCACCCCGTCGCAGAACGTGACGATCAACGCGACCGCGGTCTCGACCCCGCAGCCGGGCTTCAATGCCGCGGCGACGCATGGTCAGACTGGCAAGACCTGCAGCATGACCGATGGTGTGATTGCCTGCACCTAATTAGGCTGACACTAGCCTAGAGAAAACGGAGCGTCGAAAGACGCTCCGTTTTCTTTTTTGCGGACTTATTGTTTCGTCCGCGTTGCATCGAGCACGGCCTGAGCCTTCTGCTTCTTAAGATGACGCCATGCGGCAATCGCGTCAGGACGGCTACACGCTCGTCGAAGTCATCATCGCGCTGGTTGTGTTCACCACCGGCGCCCTGGGCCTGGCGGCGGGCAGCGCAGTAGTCGCGCGCGAGCTGGGCACCAACGGTCTCCGCGCGGTCGGAGCGCGGCTCGCGGCGAGCAGACACGAAATCGTCCATTCAACCTGCAGAACATCCCGGTCAGGCAGTGAGGCGCGGGGCCAGGTGACCTCGGCCTGGACGATATCTCCGGTCGACTCGACGAGGGTCGTACTGGCAGGGAGCGTGTCGTATGCCAGCGCCCGCAGTTCCCGCCGCGAAACCTATTCGGCAACCATCGGGTGCCGGTGACGCTGCGTCGCCGTCGCTCCGGAGTCTCGCTCATCGAGATCCTTGTCGTAGTCTCCCTCCTTGGAATTGCCGGAGCAGTGATAGGGTCGGCAATCCTCGATCAGCAGCGCTTCCATCGGAATGCGAGTGAGCTGCTGAGCGCGCGACAAGGGGTGCGTGACGCGATGGAAGTATTGTCCGCCGATATCCGCGGCTCCTCGGCCGAAGACACCTTGCGCGTCGTTGCTGACTCCGCGCTCGAGCTGTTCGCCGGGATTGGGGCATCGGTTGCCTGCCGCACGATATCCGGGAATTCAATCGCGCTGGCACGCGAATCGGTGAGCGGGAATACGCTGACGAGCTTTCTGCTGGTA
>JBGTEZ010000206.1:0-2184 GCA_041747535.1 Gemmatimonadaceae bacterium | reverse complement strand
GCTTGTGGATACCGATAAGTGCCTTCGGTTCGTAGAGCCAGATCGCGGCCGCGTCGTCGTTGATCGTGCGATACGCGCGCGTGTAAAGCGTGCGCGCGCGAATCGGGTCAGTGGTCCTAAGGGCACTGTCGACGGCAGCGTCAAACACGGGATTGGTGTACCCCCCGAAGTTGCTCCCCGTCCGGGAAAACCCTGATGTCCCCCAAAGCTGCATTGTCGCCCCGGGAGTCGAGCCGGTGTTCCAGGAACCGAATGCCGCGTCGAACTTTCGCGACCTCCACCGCTCGGAGAACGCAGGACCGTCCATTGGCTCGATATCCATGCCGATTCCGGCTCGTTTCAGCTGCGCCTGAATGAGAACTGCAGCGCGGCTTCGACCGGCACTCGATGACGGTACGATGACGGTGAACGCGAGCGAGCGATCGCCGCGTCTTCGTATTCCGCGAGAGTCGCGCTCCGTCCACCCGAGGGAATCCAGAGTTCGCGCCGCGCGCGCGGCGTCGTACGGGAGCTGAGTGACCAGCGAGTCCGTTGTCGGGTAAGCGCGCACCGTCGGTCCGAGGGCAACCAGCGCGAAGGTGTCGAAGATGCTGCGCACTATCTGCGCACGGTCAACCGACATCGCGATCGCGCGACGAAGTTCCCGCTCGCCAAACAGCGGGTGGGGACGATTGTTGTCCGCGCGATCCCTGAGGTTGAACTGAAGAAACACGTAGTCGAGCCCCGGCACCGCCAGGACTCGCACATTGGGATTGCCGGCGGCTTCGCGCACGTCTTCGGGCCGCATCGCATCGAAGACATCTGCCGCCCCGCTGAGGAGCTGCGCGGCGGATGTCGTCGCTCCCGAGGTAACCGACCAGACAATCCGATCGAGCTTCGCCCTGCCGCGGTGGTTTCCGGAATCGGCGACCAGCTCGCCGGAGGAGCCTTTATCCAGACGCTTGAGTCGGAACCGTCCGGAGCCTATGAGCGGCGGATTGGATTCGCGCAGAGATTTGACCGGGATCTCCTCGAGAAGGTGCGCGGGAAGGATCTGCACCTGCGCGGCAGCGTCGAGAAACTGCACCGGAGACCTGGCAGCAAACCAGTAGACGACGGTGAGTGAATCGCGGACTGTTACGGAGTCGAGCCTCGCGTGCTCTTCGATCGTCTGGCCACCGAGGTCGGGATTTGCGTACAACCCCAGCGTATACTTCACGTCGCGTGCAGTCACCGCGCGGCCGTCGTGCCATCGCGCGCGCGGATTAATGTGGAACGCGATTGAGAGCGAGTCGGCGGACCATGTCCATCTCTCGGCGAGCTGCGGACGGAACCCCGCGTCGCCAATGGTATTCATTTCGGGACCCACATCGGCCAGGTGATCGTAAATCTGTGAGGCGATCATCCTGCCGTGGTTGGTGAAGGCGAACGGGGGGAAGATCGCTCCCGGATCGGCCGGCATCGCCATGACGAGCGTCCCACCAGATTCAGTCTCACCAGCTGCCGGTGCGCGTTTGTCGTCACACGCGGTCACCACACAGGCCAGCATCAGCACGCCAGAGGGCTTCATGGTCAACAAGCTAGCATTTTCCACTACCCGCGAAAGATCCTCTCCACTGCGCGTGGCAGGCAATAACCCCGATGCTGATATGAAATCGACACTTCGGTGATAAGGAAACGACGTTGACCGTGGAACCCCACATGACGATCGTTCAATGACACATGGGAAAAGCCACCGTCAAGCCATTGGAACCAATGCCTGTTTTTCAGGTCGCTCATCTTCAGCGGGACGGCGAGCACGTGATCATCGTTCCGGTGGACAGGGCGTTCGCTCAGCGTGCGCCCGCCGAGCAGGCGCGCATCCAGGAAGCGTTCCAGCGGAGCGCGGCGACGGCGAAGATTCCAGGCGTCGTGGTACCGGTCTGGGAAGATGCGTCGGGCCGAATGGCGTTTCGCGCGCCCTCGACCTGGCAGCCGTTCTTCAGGACGATCGACATGGTCTATGTCGCCACCGCGCTGAACAAGACTTTGAGCCTCGAGTAGCGCCGCCGTCTCCATCCTGGAGACCGCAATGATTCCCAAGGATTACTTCTCGGAACGCGCGGCTCTTTACGCCGCCGCGCGTCCCGGTTATCCGGCGGAGCTCTTCGATGCTGTCGCCGCGCTTCCGGCGCGCCG
This sequence comes from Gemmatimonadaceae bacterium, assembly GCA_041747535.1. Lineage (GTDB taxonomy): Bacteria > Gemmatimonadota > Gemmatimonadetes > Gemmatimonadales > Gemmatimonadaceae > UBA4720. The sequence goes on along the minus strand of JBGTEZ010000206.1, from coordinate 27 downwards.
GCGACTCGCGCTCGACTGCGGGACGGG
>JBGTEZ010000205.1:0-4105 GCA_041747535.1 Gemmatimonadaceae bacterium | reverse complement strand
CAAGTCGGGGGGCTATCGGGCGGTCGTTTTCAGCACTTCCGCCCAGGGCCGTGATATCGCTCCGCGAGTGGCGGCCCGGCTCGGCGTGAGTATCGTGACCGACGTGCTTTCGTTCGAGGTCGATGGGGCGGCGATCGTCGTCAAGCATCCGATGAACATCGGGAAGGTCATCGCCACGCTCGCGATGTCCGGAACGCCCGCTGTCGTCGCGATGAGGCCCAACGTCATCGCGCCCGCCCCGAACGCGAAGGCGGGCCGGGTCGAGAGCATTCAGCCGGCTGTCGATCCCAAATCAACGCGTGTAGTGGTGAAGGAGACAAAGCAGGGCGGGGGCGGGAAGCTCGACCTGGCCGAGGCGCCGGTGGTTATCGCGGGTGGGCGGGGCCTCAAGGCGGCGGAGAATTTCAAGCTCGTCGAGGAGCTCGCGGCGGCGTTCGGAAATGCCGCGGTCGGTGCCACGCGCGCGGTGACAGACGACGGGTGGAGGCCGCACAGCGACCAGATCGGGCAGACCGGACGCCTGGTGAGTCCCGAGCTCTACATCGCGGTTGGAATTTCGGGTGCGGTGCAGCACCTCGCCGGCATGCGCACATCCAGGACGATCGTGGCGGTGAACAAGGACAAGGACGCGCCGATCTTCAAGATCGCCGACTACGGAATCGTCGGCGACGTGTTCGAGGTCATCCCGGCGCTCACCGAAGCCGTACGCGAAGCGAAGAAGCACTAGTGCACGAAGACACTCGCCTGAGCAGGCACCACTAGTGCGCGAAGACACTCGCCTGGTGCTACCCAGCAGGCATCAGGCGCCACTTCCGACGGACCGGCTGATCGTCACCGACACTCCCGACCCTGAAGCGGTACCGATGGATGTGGTGTTCGTGGGCGGTGGTCCGGCAGGGCTGGCCGGCGCCATCGAGCTCGCGAGCCTCGTTCGTCGCGACAACGAGGCCGGTGGATCTCTCGGCGATGTCCAGATCGGAGTCCTCGACAAGGCGGGAGCGCTCGGTGAGCACTCACTTTCGGGGGCGATCGTCAATCCGGTCGCGATGCGCGAGCTCTTCCCCGATCTCAAGGACAGCGATTTCCCGTTTCGCGCGCCGGTGAGCGGGGAGCGCGTTTACGTGCTCACGGGCCGGCATTCTCTCCGCATCCCGACTCCGCCGACGATGCAGAACCACGGTTACTACGTCGCGTCACTTTGCGAGGTGGTGCGCTGGCTTGGAGAGAAAGCCGAAGCAGCAGGTGTGAACGTGTTCACCGGTTTTCCGGCGGCATCGCTCCTCACCGACGGATCGGGAGTCAAGGGTGTTCGAACAACGCCGTCGGGGCTCAACCGCGCGGGCGATCCCGGCAGCGGTTACGCGCCGCCGACGGACATCACCGCCCGCGTGACGATCCTGGCCGAGGGGACGCGCGGAGCGCTGTCGCAGGCGTACATCGAGTCGCAGAAGATCACCTCGCCGAATCCCCAGATCTTTGCTCTCGGCGTGAAAGAGATCTGGGAGACGAAGAAGCCGCTCGACTCCGTCATTCACACGCTCGGATGGCCGGTGCCGCTCGATGCGTTCGGTGGAAGCTTCATGTACCCGCTGAGCGAGAATCTCGTCGCGCTCGGGCTCGTCGTCGGGCTCGATTACCGGCAGACGACCACCGACGTCCACGAGATGCTGCAGCGGCTCAAGCTGCATCCGCTCATCAGGCAATACCTCGATGGCGGCGAGATGGTCGAGTGGGGAGCGAAGACGATTCCGGAGGGCGGGTACTACGCTCTACCCGAGCGCCGTCACGGCGACGGCGTGATGATCGTCGGGGATTCAGCCGGTTACGTCGAGGTCGCGTCGCTCAAGGGGATCCACTACGCGATGCAGTCGGGGATGTTCGCCGCGCGAGCGGCGTTCGCGGCGCTCAAGAAGGGAGACACGTCCTCGGCCACTCTCAGGCAGTATGATGAAATGGTCAACGCCAGCTTCATCACGAAGGACCTCTATCGCCGCCGCAACATGCGGCTCGCATTCCAGAAGCACGGCTTCTTCCTCGGCGGCATCATGGCGTCGCTGATGACGGTCACCGGCGGACGGTTTCCGGGCGGCAAGATCGACTCGGAGCCGGATGCGCGGGCTCCGCGCGCGATCGCGCCCGCGAAGCCAGTCGCCGCTGACGGTAAGCTCACCTTCACCAAGCTCGACGCGGTGTTCAAGTCGGGTAACGCGACGCGCGACGACATCCCGTCGCACCTGGTGATCGGTCCGGACATCGCGCCGGCGGTGGCCGACCTCTACACCCACATGTGTCCCGCGGGCGTGTACGAGCGGGATGGGGAGCGGCTGGTCGTCAGTCCAGCCAACTGCATCGATTGCAAGGCGACCGATGTCATCGGGCCGAGGTGGACGCCGCGTGAGGGGGGGAGCGGGCCCAAGTACCGTCACATGTAACCGCCGAACTGCAACCGCACACGAGGTCCGCTGTCCGCCGATCGCTAATCGCTTGCAGCTTCACCACCGTGAGGACGTTTCCATTGCCAGTCCTGGCACAGGCAACGGCAGTTTCCTTCTGAGCTACAGTAACGTCCCGTTGGTTAATAGCGACAAGCGAACAGCGGTGAGCTAAGAGCGGACCTCGTGTTCGGTTGTAGTTACTTCCGCGCCACCTGGTAGATGTCGATTGACTGCTTGATCTCCCCGGCTTCGAAGGCCCTGGTCTCTTTCGCAAGAATGGCCAGTCCGATTTCCGCGCATCCCTCGACGAAGATCGGCGCCGCGACCCGCCCGGGATCAGCGATCAGAGCCATACCACCGGCGGCCATGACCGAGTGCAGAATCACGGGCAGCAGAGCAGCATACTCCTTCTCGTAGAGCACGTCGGAGGCGAACACGAGATCGAAGTGCCCGAGATTCGACGGCACGTGTCGCCAGTCGACGAGGCGGGTTCGCGCTGACTTGCCTAGATTCCGAAACACATTCGCCCGCGTGACGTCGAGCGCATCCTCGTAGTAGTCGGTCGACAGCACATCGAATCCGGAAGTCGTCGCCGCCAGCGTGCTCAGCCCCACGCCGCATCCGAGCTCGAGCGCCGTTTTGCCTTCTCCATCCAGCTCGAGCAGCTTCTCCGCGAGCACGATCGATGACGGCCAGACGTCCGCCCAGTAAGGAAGCCGCTCGTCCTTGACGAAGTCTTCTTCGCGAATCAGATCGTCAGCGTTGGCCGGCTTGAGGATGCTGAACGTCCGGTCCTTGATCGTCGCGTCGTCGATCGATGTTCGAAAGCGGCGCTCGAGCGCCACGACCAGCGCGGCGCCGGCCAACGGCACCGGGTCGGGCGCGTAGTCGCGCGGATCCGTCACAGCCTGAGAATCGGATACTCGTCGAGGCTGTGATCGAGCATCATCGCGTTGAGCGTCTTTCCCTTCGCAACCTTTTGCTCGGTCGCGGGAACGATCAATAGCGCGTTGGCCCGCGCCATCGACGTAAGTGCTCCCGAGCTTTGCGCGCCGGTGAGCCGCGCCCGCGGTGTGCCGTCTTCGCCGCGCGTCACGATCGCCCGCAGAAAGTGTGTGAGCCTCGCCCCGATCTTGACGTCCTCTTCGAGTGTTACGGGCACGACCCGCCGGAACAGCGAAGCATGGCCCTGCATCTTCCTGAGCGCCGGCCGCACGAACAGCTCGAAGCTCACCATCGCCGAGACCGGGTTCCCGGACATGCCGATCCACGGAACCTCACCCAGCATGCCGAACGCGAGCGGCGCCCCCGGCCGCATTTTCACCTTCCAGAAGCGCAGCTCTCCGCCCAGTTCCGCGAACACGTCGCGCGCGTGATCGTGATCCCCGACCGAGACCCCGGCGGACGTGAGGATAAGGTCGCAGCCGGTTGCCGCGCTCAGCTTCTTTCGCAGCGCGCCCCGGGTGTCGCCGGCAATTCCGAGGTACAACGGATCTGCGCCCGCGACCCGGGTCAGCGCGGAAAGCGTGTAGCTGTTGGTGGAGACGATCTTCTGCCCCGCGGCCACCTCGCGGAATTTCTCGATTTCCACCAGCTCGTTGCCCGAGCTTATGATCGCGACGCGCGGCCGCCGGAAAACCGCTACCGTCGGGAATCCGCTCGACGCCAGT
>JBGTEZ010000204.1:0-5178 GCA_041747535.1 Gemmatimonadaceae bacterium | reverse complement strand
AGCACATGCCCCGGCCCACGCTTCAAGGGAGAGAGGAGCTCGGCGGCGGTCCGGAGGACGTCAACAATCCTATTGAGCAGCAAGGCGCCGCGCATTCGGTTGATCGTGGGGGTTGGCATCGGAATCAGCGGGCAGTACGACCTTAGCCGTTCTGCCGGAACTGCTGAACCGGTAACCCGACCCCATCGCCGAGGATGGCGAGCAACGCGTCGACGACCACCGGATCGAAATGGCTCCCGCGTCCCGCAGTTATTTTTGCGATTGTCTTTTCGACTGACCGAGCGGGCCGATAGGGCCGCTTGTGAGTCAGCGCGTCCAGAAAATCGGCGACAGCGACAATCCGCGCCTCCATCGGAATGCGGTCGCCCGCGTGTCCGTCGGGGTATCCTTTGCCGTCCCACCGCTCGTGATGGCTGCGGGCGATGCGCTCCGCCATCTGGACGAGCGGCGAATGTCCACCGGCCAGCATCTCCGCGCCGATCGCGGCATGCGTCTGCATGGTCCGTCGCTCTTCGTGCGTGAGGCGCCCGGGCTTGAGCAGGATCGAATCGGGAATCCCGATCTTTCCGACGTCGTGGAGGGGGGCCGCGCGACCGATCAGATCGACCTGGGCAACTGATAGTCCGACTCCCGTGGCTAGGGCTGCCGCCAGGTGCCCGACTCGGTGGGTGTGCTCGCCCGTATCATCATCGCGAAACTCGGCCGCAGCCGCGAGCCGCTGTAAAATCTCCACCTGCGCTTCCTCGAGCTCGCGCGTGCGCTCGGCGACGCGGTGCTCGAGCAGCTCATTCTGGCTGCGAATCGTGGTGTACAGTGAACGCGTCTCGAGCAGGTTCTCGATCCGCAGCGCCGCTTCGGTTGGGTCGAAGGGCTTGGTGAGAAAATCCTTGACGCCACTGGCGAGCGCGCGCCGCTTCGTCTCATCGCTGGAATCGGCCGTGAGCATCAACACCGGGAGATAGGTCCCGCCGGTCAGGTGCGGCCGAATCGCCTCCAGCACACCGAATCCATCGAGCCGCGGCATGTGCAGGTCGAGGAGAACGAGGTCCGGATTCCAGGTCTGCACGAGCCCGACGCCAATTGTCGGATCGGTGGTGCCATTCACCGACACGAATCCGGCGCTGCGCAGGATGCGCTTGAGCACCTCGATGTTGGCCTGGTGATCGTCGATGATCAGTATCCGCGCTTCGCGCGAGACGTCACCGCGAACCAGCGCGACGCTGGGTCTATCGGGATCCGGCTCGAGGCGCTCGGGTGCGCGTAACGGGACCGACATGCGGCGAATAGCGCTCGAGGGAGGGTGGGGATCGTGACTCCACTTAAGACGATTCAGATCCCCCTGCGTATCCCGACACTTGACGTGACAACTATCGCTTTCTCGCAGCCGAAGCTCAGCTGTTACGACCCCGGGTCTAGTGAGTCATTCCCTGATATAGGTGTTTATCGCTGAGTTCCTCCCATCGCCCAGGTTTCATGGCCAACGTTCGAGTGCTCCATCCGCGCGTGCCGTTCGACTCTCACCAGCGCGTCGGTGATCTGGTCGTCGCGGTAGCCGACCGTTATGCGGCGCAGATGAATGGCTGCGAGTTCGCGGCCCTCCTCAGGTCGCGCCGCCTCGACCGCCGCCGCTACGTCGCCTTCATCTCGAGCCTTTATCCCTGCGTCATCGGCTTCAACCGCGCGCTGATTCGGAGCATCGCCAAGGTCGACCACGTCCTGCACAGCAGCTTCATCAAGGCGTTGGCGCAGCAGCTTCACGAGGAGCAGACACACAACCAGATGTGGCGCACCAAGCTCGACGTCTTCGGCGTCGACCACCAGGCATTGTACTGGGACCTGACGGATTACCTGAGCCGGTTCTCCGACGCGGAGCTCGAGCGCATGACACGAGAGGTGCTCGCGGCGCTGACGAACGATCCCAACAACTACGCGCCCGGTGCGTTTCCCGATGCGCCGTTTCCCGAGCCCGTCCTTGCCCTTTACCACCAGTTTCTGATGACCTCCACCTACGAGGACATCGACTACTGGGAGCACTTCGCAAGTCAGAGCGCGATCGAGATGACCATCTACTCGGTGGTCTCGAAGACGGTGCTTCCCGGCGTGCAGAATCACCCCGAGCTGGATGGCGGACCGGCGACGCTTCGCTGGTGGACCGAACATGCCAAGACCGAAGGCGACTCAGCGTCGCGCACCGATGAAGAGAAGCACCTCGACATGTCGCGCCTGGCGCTCAATCGCAGCGAAACGGCGAACTCGCTGAAAGAAACGGTCGTCGCCCGCGCCGAAGACGCGCTGCGACTGTTCGCGGCATCGATGGCGTGTCAGATCGTCGAGAGCGAGCGCTTTCCGCTCGAGCGCTACCTCGACACACACGCAGTACGCACGGGCACGCGGTGATCGAACGCGGCGCCCCCATGTCGCGCTGAGCCGCCGTGCTGCGACTATTCAACAATGCCGCGTCCGCTGACGCCCGAAATGGCGATGCGCCGCTGGTACCCGGGCGCGAGGAAGCGGCGCTCCTCGATTCACTCAGCGACGGAATCCTGACCACCGACGCGCACGATCGCATTACCTACGCCAATCGCGCGGCCACCGAGCTATTGGGACGAGACCGCCCCGAGCTCCTTGGCGAGCAGCTGCTCAACCTCTTCTCGCGGGATAGTCGCGAGGCGGTGCGTTTCGGACAAAGCGCGGTGCGCGATGGGCTTCCACAGTGTTACGAGGCGGAAGTCGCGGGCCGCGACGGATGCACTGTCAGTGTTGGCGCAGCGCGCCTCGACGGGGCGGATGGATTGGTTGGGACGGCGCTCACGCTACGCGACGTTACCGACATGCGTCGCGCCCACCACGAGCTCGCCAAGTCCGAGTCGCGCTACCGCCATCTCTTCGAGGACGCCAGCGACGCCATCATGACCTTCGACTCGCTCGGCCGGTTCACGAGCGTCAACGATGCGGGTGAGGAGATCTCCGGATACTCCCGCGACGAATTGATCGGTCGCTTCTTCGGACCGCTGCTGCCGCTGACCGAGCTGCCACGCGCAGTGTTGGAGTTCCGGAAAGCGTTGTCAGGTCAACCGGGCCAGTTCGAGTCCGTGGTAGTTCGGAAGGATGGCGAGCGTCGACACATCACGATCACGTACTCCTGTCCGCAGCGCAGTCGCGAGGTCTTGTGCCTCATCCGGGATGCGACGGAGGAGAAACAGCTCCAGCAGCAGCTCGTTCAGTCCGAAAAGATGGGGGCGATCGGCCAGCTGGTCAGTGGCGTCGCGCACGAGCTGAACAACCCGCTGGCAAGCATCACCGCGTTTGCGCAGCTCATGCTGTCCGACGCGAACCTCACCACGGAAGACCGCCACGCAACAGAGGTCATTGCCAGCGAGTCCCGCCGGGCCGCGCGCATCGTTCACAATCTGCTCACCTTCGCGAGGCAGCATAAAGCCGAGAAAACCTACGCCGATGTCAACCAGGTAATCGAGAATGCGCTCGAGCTGCGCGGCTACGATCTGAGCGTGCGTGGAATTCACATCGAACGGGCGTACGCGGATCCACCGCCGAGTACGATGGCCGATGCGTACCAGCTCCAGCAGGTGATTCTGAATCTCGTCACCAACGCCGAGCAGGCGATGGCCGGTGTCGAGCGCGCTCACCACCGGCTGACTATCCGCACGCGGCGGGATGGCGAAACGATTCGCATCGAGGTCGAGGACACGGGTGCCGGTATTCCAGCGGAAAGCCTGGAGCGGATCTTCAATCCCTTCTATACGACGAAGGCGGTTGGGCATGGCACCGGCCTGGGGTTGTCCATATCGCTGGGCATTATCAGCGAGCACGGAGGGCGCATCTGGGCTGAGCACGTGCCGAGCGCCGGCGCAAGGTTTTGCGTCGATCTGCCGCGCGTCGCTCCACCGGGAGGGAGCGATGCTGCCGTATCAGCGCCGGTTTTGGCGCCTGCGAAAGGGCTCCGGATACTCGTCGCGGATGACGAAGAGCCGATTCGTCAGGCCCTTTCCCGGTTTCTCGAAAAATCGGGACACGTCGTCGTCACGGTCGACAGCGGCAGCGGCGCGCTCGCGGCGGCACGCGATCAGACATTCGACGCGATTTTTCTCGACATACGAATGCCCGATATTTCCGGCCAGAACGTCTTCGAGCAATGGCAGCACGAGCGACCCGCCCTCGCCCAGCGCGTTGTGTTCATCACGGGCGACATGGTCAGCGCGGATCTGCAGCGCTTCCTGTCCGGCAGCGGTCAGCAATTCATCGCCAAGCCGTTCGATCTCAACGTCGTGCTGCAAGCCCTCAATCGCTAAAGGCAGGCAGATTCGCGCGGACCACGGGGAGAAGCGCGGCTACAGCATTCCGGACAGGAGCGTAGCTATGCCCAGAAAGCTGGCGAAGCCGACGATGTCGGTCACCGTCGTGAGTATGATCGACGATGACTGCGCCGGATCCTGCCCGAACATCGTCAGCACCGTGGGCACGAGCACGCCGGCGACGCCCGCGGAGACCATCGACAATACCATGGAAACGCCGATGACGAGCGACAGTCCCGGCGACCGGCTCCAGACGAAAACGCCGGCGGCGGTAGTGAGCGATACCGCGATGCCGTTGAGCAGGGCGACGCTCGCCTCCTTGCGCACGACGCGCGGCCAGTGGCCGATGCGAATCTCGCGCATCGCGAGTCCGCGCATCGTCACCGCGAGCGCCTGCGCGCCCGTGTTTCCGGACTGACCCGCCACCACCGGCAGCAGCACCGCCAGCGCGGTGAATTGCGCGATCGTGCTCTGGAACAGTCCCACCACCGCCGCGGCGAGAAATGCCGTGGCGAGATTGATCTCGAGCCACGGCAGCCGCTTCTTCACCGCGAACGACACCGGCGACAGCGCGCGCTCCTGACGGCTCACGCCCACCATCGCCTGCATGTCGGCGGCGACATCCTCCTGCGCCGTCGCGGCAAGGGTGTCGTACCCGATCACGCCGAGCAGCCGCCCCTCGAAATCCACCACCGGCAAGCTCGCGAGCCGCCCCTTGGTGAAATGCTCGGCCACCTCTTCCTGGGGATCGATGGCCTGAACGGCAATCGCCGGCTGCATGAGCGTCTCCACCAGCGCGCCGGGCGCCGCGACCGCAAGCAGCTGGAGCGGGACGGTTCCGGTGAGACGCCGCTCGGCGTCGGTG
>JBGTEZ010000203.1:0-1743 GCA_041747535.1 Gemmatimonadaceae bacterium | reverse complement strand
GATGAATCGAAACATTAAAAGACGTTCGAGCGATGCACCGGACATTCTCGTGCTCCCGCCGGTGCTTGTGGGCGGGATGCTCCTCATTGGGGTGCTCATTCACTACGCACTCTGGACGGTGACGCTACTGCCGACCGTGCTTGCTCGCGTGCTCGGAGTGATGGTGTTCATGTCGGCGGGAGCTCTGGCTCATTTTGCGCAGCTGGCCATGAAACGAGTCGGAACGAACATTCTGCCGACGCAACCAACACTTGCGCTCGCAACTCATGGTCCGTACCGGTTCTCGCGCAATCCGCTTTACGTCGCCGCCATCGGCGTGTACTTGGGCGTTACCCTCTGGGTCAACGGATTGGCGCCACTGTTACTCCTGTTGCCGATGACGTGGCTGTTGCATTGGGGCATCGTTCTCCGAGAGGAGGAATACCTCCAGTCCAGGTTTGGCAGCGCTTATCGATCCTACCAGACGAGTGTGCGTCGTTGGGTATGACCAGTCACGCAGTGGTCACAATGTTCGTGGCGAGCTTCGTTTGCAGCCCGGCATTCGCACGCGGCCGTCGCGCAGGTCCCGGCAAGCAAGTGAGCGATCACATCGGCGGCTGAATATCCGCTTCTGCCGGCGAGGAAGCCGCCTAGAGATATGAGATCGTCGCCGCTCGTGACGAGCGGAAGCTCGGCTCCCTCGTCGCGCACCTGCGGCAGCCCGATGTTGGAGAGAAGCGCGTTGCACAGACAGCGGCGGCCGACAGTGTCCGCGACGTCGCCTCCTTTCTTCACGTACGCATCCACGGGCTCCGCCGAGCAGCGGTAACCGAGCTTGCCGCCGGCGTCACGGTACGTGTTCCGCAGATAGCCGATATCGCATACGCGTTCGCGCGTGTCGTTCTGGCTTGGCATCCCATCAACCTCGACGACCTTGAACGGGTAACCGGTCGACGAAGCACGGGGATCGGTGCGGACGCGCGCTTTGCCTGCCGATACGGCGGCGAGCACACGAGCCCTGATCTCAGACGTCAATCCCGACTCGTCGCAGTACGCGAACAGGGTTCCTACCTGGACGCCGGCGGCGCCGGCGGCGAGTGCGGCTTCGACTGCTTCGGGCGAACCAGTTCCGCCTGCCAGCCAGAACGGAAGACCGAGGTCGCGCATCTTCCCGAGATCCACGACATCTCGCTCGCCGTACACAGGCTCGCCGTCGTCAGTGAAGCGGGGCTCGCCACGCGGAGGTGCGTTGTGGCCCCCGGCGGTTGGGCCCTCGACGACGAATCCATCCACTCGCCCCGTCGCCTTTCGCGCAAGTGTCGTCGCGAGCGAGCTGGCCGAGATGATCGGAAGAAAGCGGGGACGCTTGAGCGGCGCACCATGATCGGGCCACTGAACGGCGGGATCGAAGTCGAGGTAGCTGGGCTCAGCGCTGCTCGCGCCCTCCACGTCGAGCCTGATCCGCGCGGGGCGATGCTCGGCGAGAGCATCGAGCGCACCGGGAATCTCGCGCGGAATACCCGCCCCCATCAGCACGTAGTCCACTCCGGCCAGCATTGCCCCGTAAAGTGACGCGAGACTCGGCATCTGGACCTTCGTCAGCAGATTGATTCCAACCGGATTGTCGTGGCCTTCCATGGCCAACCAGACCTCGACGAAGTTCGCGAGGATGGTGACCTGCTCGCGCGCGACGCTCACGTTCTGCTTGTAGAGTGGGAGCGCCTTGTACGGCGCACCTGGAGCCCGACCGCCAGGAAGGAAGTA
>JBGTEZ010000202.1:0-3602 GCA_041747535.1 Gemmatimonadaceae bacterium | reverse complement strand
CCACCTGCACCGCCACGCGCTGCGACGCCCCGCGCAGCGTGCCGATGTTCTGCGTCAGCGACTGCTGCGCCGCCAGCTGCGTGTCGCGATACGTAGCCTGCGCGTTGGTCTCCGCCACTCGCGCCCGCACTACCTGTTCCTCGCGCTGAAATCCGTTGAACACCGGATAAGAGAGCGAGAACGAAAGCCTGCCGTTGTACGCGTAGGGATCGCTGCCGAGCCCGAAGCGTGGGTCAATGCCACTCCCGGTGCGCGAGTAGCTGGCGCTGAGCGATGGAAGGTAGGGCGCCCGTGAACCCTTGCGCGATTCCTCGGCCGCGTCGAGGTTCGCCTTCGCCTGCTCCACCGCCGGTCCGTTCATCGCGAGCGACGCGAGCTCCGCGCTGTCCGGGAGCGCGGCCATGTTCTCGAGTACCGAGCGTGGGTCAGCCGTCACAGGTTGGTCGGAGCCGACTATTCTCGTCAGCGCCGCATTGGCGGAAGAAAGGTTGCTTTGCGCGGTGATGAGAGCGAGCTGTGCGTTGCCGACCTGGATGACGCCGCGCAGGGAATCCGATCTCGTGGCGACACCGGCGTTCACCTTTGCGATGGACGACCGGAACTGCTGTTGGGCCTGCTCCATCTGTACATTGGCCGCATCCTGACTCTCGAGCGCCGCGAGCACCGCGTAGAACTGCCTCTTCACCTGGAGCGCGACGTCGTACCTCACCGCGACCCGATTTGCTTCCGCGGCTTCGATCACCGACTTCGACCGGCGCAGATCGAACAACCGCTGTCCGCCGTCGAACAGCGTCATGTTCATGCTGAGGCCCGTGCTGTTGGTGGGACGCGTTGCCACCGATACCTCCTCACCATTCTGATTGGTGCGCGTCGCTCCCCCTCCCAGCTGGTAAACGCGACCCATGCTCAGCGAAGCGCTGGGGAAAATCGCGCCGATGGCCGAGACTCGCGCGGCGCGGCTTGCCTGCTCGTTTCCTTCCGCCTGAACGGCCTGCGGCGACCGCCGAAGCGCGAGACGAATCGCCTCATCGAGCGCGAGAGGGCGGAGGCTGTCGGGACCCGGGGTGCGCCCGGGCTTGAGGCCCGGCTGCGTGCCAGGCACCACCTGGGCGTGTAGCGTAGAGGGCAAAGTCAGAAGGAGTACCGCCAGCAGCCTTGAAATCGCCGGCGAACCTGACTTTCTATGAGTTCTATTCATGAGGAGGCGGGAGTCGTTGACCGATTGAAGGCCGCAACACGAACAGCGCGGCCTTTCAATAACTACGCCCAGCCCCCTGCCTCTGCTGGGACTGGCTCCCAGCCCCCGGACTAAGGGGTCAGCGCGTGGCCGAAGCGATCATGCGACTCTTGAGAGTCGCGAGCCGGCGGCGGACGGACCCGTCCATCACAATGTCGCCAACCTTCACGATGACGCCGCCGAGGATCGCCGGATTGAGCGTGATGTGCGGCACCACCCGTTTCCCATAAAGCCGTGAGAGCTGCTTCGTCAGCGCCTCTCGCTCGGCTGCCGCCGGCTCGCGCGCGACCGTGACGTTGGCGTGGACGCGGTCTTCGGACGCATCGATCAGCGCCCGATACTCGGTGGCGATCGCCGGGATCAGCATCTGCCGCCGCTTGACGACGAGGATCTCGAGAAACTTGAGAAACGGGCGTGGCACTCTCTTGCCGAGCGCTTTACCGAGCACCTCGATTTTCTGCCCGGCAGAGATCTTCGGAGACTCGAGGAAAGTGCGGAGCTTCCGGTCGTCGCGCATGGCAGCGCCCAGCTCCTCGATGAGAGTGCCCCATTCCTCCTGCGCCGCGTCGCCGTTCCGGCTCGCGAGCACGAGGAGGGTCTCGGCGTAATTGCGGCCGATTGTCGCGTCGTTCATCCGCGCCTGGTTTCGGTGACGGGGATCGTGCTGAGGAAGCTCTCGACGATCTTCCGATTCGACTGATCGTCCAGATTCTTCTCGATCACCTTGCTCGCGCCGGCGATTGCCAGCTCGATCGCCTCGCGCCGCATCTCACTGATGGCGCGCTGCTTCTCGGTCTCGATCTCGCGCCGCGCGCGCTCGAGCATCGCCTGCTGCTGCTGCTGGGTCTCCTCCATCATGTCGGCTCTAAGCTTCTCGCCGATCTGCCTGCCCTCGACGATGAGCTTCTGCGCATCGCCGCGCGCCGCTTCGATCTGGCGCTGCTGTTCGGCCAGGAGACGCGAAGCTTCCTCGCGGTCGCGCTTTGCGCCTTCGATCGCGTCCTCGAGCGCCTTCTCACGTGCCTCGACGGCGGCGAGAATCTTCGGGAACACCAGCTTCCCGAGGATCGCGAAGAGGATGAGGAAGATCACGAGTGTCCAGAACATGAGCCCGCCGTTGGGCGAGAGCAGGTTCACCTTTTCGGGAGCTCCGGCGGCCGCTTCGGCGCCGTGCTGCAGGAGAGCGAGTAGTAGGGGCATCATGGTTTGGTTGGGACCGGGCTGCTGTATGGGGACACTGACCGCGGGTTTTGAGTCTACCGTTTTTGTGTAATCCGCTATTGGGTTGCCGCCAACTCACCCAATGACTGTCAACGCAACAACGGTAAACTCAGAACCCGCCGTAGTGGCTGTTTTAGAACTTTCCTTGAATCAGGAACGAGATAACGATTGCAAACAACGCAGCTCCTTCGATGAGCGCCGCAAAAATGATGGCTCCGGTCTGAATCCGCGCCGCCATCTCGGGCTGCCTCGCCATTCCGTCCATCGCCTGTCCGGCCAGGCGTCCGATACCGATGCCGGCGCCGATGACGGCGAGACCAGCGCCAATTCCGGCGCCGAGCATTGCCCACGCCCCCGTGTAGCCGGCGCCATAAGCTCCGACCGCTTCACCCGCTGCCTGCAACAGTGGAAATATCGACATGTTGTTTCATTCCTCTTTACGTGCTTCGTGATATGTCATGCCCGCGACCGTGAAGTCGCCGCCCGTCAGCGGGACCGAAGTCCCAACGGGCTTCTCCGGCCGCTCGGCCGGATACCTACGCGAAGTTGAGCAAGCTCCGCGTCAGTGCGCTCCTTCCCTGATCAGCCCGATGAACACGCTGGCCAGAAGAGTGAAGATGAACGCCTGCAGAAATGCGACGAACAGCTCGAGAACCATGATGCCAAGCGCCATCGCGATTGGAGCGGGCGCCAGGAACCAGCTGCCGAACGTGAAGACGAGACTGATGAGCGCCAGCAGCACGACGTGTCCGGCCGTCATGTTGGCGAAGAGACGGATCGCCAGCGCGAACGGCTTGGTGAATTTTCCGATCAGCTCGATCGGAGTGAGAATCGGCGAGATGAACAGCTTCATCGGCAGCGACATGTCGTGCGGCCAGAAGACGATCGTATTGATGTACTTTCTGCCGAGGGCTTTCATGCCGGCGATCTCGATCATGACGAACGTGATGATCGCGAGCGTGGCGGTGACTGAGATGTTGCCCGTGGCCGTCGATCCGTATGGGATCAAGCCGAGCAGGTTGGCGAAGAGAATGAAAAAGAACAGCGTGAGGAGGAACGGGACGTACCCGTTGCCGTGGTGTCCGACGTTGGGGAGGACGACTTCATTCCTCAGGTAGAGGACGAGAGCCTCGAGTCCGTTGGC
>JBGTEZ010000201.1:0-6409 GCA_041747535.1 Gemmatimonadaceae bacterium | reverse complement strand
GCGCGCGTCACCAGCGGGACCGGCGCACCGGGCGCCGCGCCGGCTATCCGCTTACGCGGCTCGACGAACCTGGCGATCGGAGGAAGCTCTCCGCTCATCATCGTTGACGGCGTAATCAGCCGCTCGAACATTTCGGATCTGGATGCGAACGACATCGAGTCGATCGAGATCCTGAAGGGAGCGACTGCCTCATCGTACTACGGCTCGAACGCCGCGAACGGTGTCGTCAACATCACTACCAAACGTGGTCGCAGTCTGACCGATGACAACGTTCAGGTCATCTCACGCTCGGAATACGGCAAGGCCGGAATCCAGCGTTTTGTGCCGCTGAACACCAGCCACCCATATCTGCTCAATCCTGACGGAGAGATCGCCCTGAATGCGGGCGGGTCGCGCATCACGACGAGCAGCTTCATGGATCAGCCATATCCTACGAGTGGTCCCAATGCGTGGCGGAATCAGCTGAAGGAATGGATGAAGGACGGCGATTTCTACAGCACCAACGCCCAGGCTGGGCTCAGGCGTGGCAACACCAATTTCAACAGCTCCTTCACGACCGACCACAATGCCGGAGTCGTTCCATTCCGCAAGGGACAATACCGTCAGAATGCCCGTGTCAATGTCGATCAGGGGATCGGCCAGAAGCTTGACCTCTCTCTCAGCATGACCTACGGCGCGGTCAAGAATGATCATCCCATACTCAACACCGATCCCACCGCCGATGCGTGGTTTGCGCTGCTACAGGCACCGCCAGACGCGAACCTCCGGACGCCGTATAACGATCCTGCCGGCAGGGACACGATCCCCTTCTGGCTCGAGCTGCCGCCGGTGAAGTCGCCGAGCGCGCGCGGGAATCCGTTATACTCGCTGGCGAATGAGGAATACACGCTGTTGCGGGATCGCTTCCTTGGGTCAGTGTCGAGCCGGTACCGCGCGCTGGACTGGCTGACGCTCGAGGCCAACTACGGCACCGACCGACTGAGCGCCCGCCAGCGCACATACCGGTTCAAAGGCTACCTGACAACCGGCAGCACGCCAGGCACAGGGTTTCTGGAGCGTGACGCCACCAATTCGCTGGGATGGAACAGTCAGGTGGCAGGCACCGCGACGGGTGATTTCTTCAACACCGTCCGGACTGCTACTCGCGTTGCGGCGATCTTCGAGCAGCGTCGCGGGAATTTCTTCGAGACCAGTGCGTCACGTCTGAACGTTTTTGCAGTACCCGATTTGGCGGCGGCGGATAGAGCCAACGTTTCCGTCAATTCCGACGACCAGCTCGAGCGCAACGTCAACTATCTCGCTTCTCAGACCTTCGACATCAAGGACCGCTACATCATAGACGCGATGCTGCGTCGCGATGGCTCGTCCCTGTTCGGAGCCGGCAATCGGTGGAAGAACTTTTACCGCGTGTCCGGCGCATGGCGCGTCAGCGAGGATTTCAAGCTCCCCGGTATTCAGGAGCTCAAGCTGCGTGGTGGGCGTGGGACGGCCGGACTACGTCCCGGCTTCTTTGACCAATACGAGACATACACTGTTCTTGGCGGACAGATCACCAAGAACCAGGTGGGCAACCGGGACCTGCGCCCGGCGGTTGCGACCGAGGATGAATTCGGCCTCAACGTGACCTTTCTCGATCGCTTCAACCTCGAGGTTGTCCAGGCGAATCGAATTACTCGCGGGGCGTTCCTCAACATCCCGCTGTCGCTCGCGCAATCCGGTGGCTTCAGGTTCCGTGTCGAGAATGCCGCCGATGTCTCGGCTCGGACGACGGAGTTCTCCCTGCAGGCAGAGATTCTCTCTCGCGCGGCGCTTACATATTCGGCTGGGCTCACGTTCGATCGAACCAGGCAGCGAATCGATCACCTCGGTCGTCCGCCGTTCCGTGTCGGCGGTCCCGGGCAGACGGGGCAGGGCCAGGACATGTATTACTACAAGGAGGGTGAGCCCCTCGGCATCATCTACGGCACTCAGTGGGTGAGAACCTTTGAAGAGCTCCTGGAGAATCCTGCGAATAGTGCTGCTGTTGCGACCAACTATTCGGTAAACCCGCTCGGCTATCTGGTGAGGACGGCGGCGCCGGGTGCGCTCATCGCGTACGTCAACGCGGCAGGAGAGAACCAGCACGCGATCGGAAACTCGAACCCGGACTTCAACTGGGGCTTCTCGAACAACGTCCGGTGGAAAGGCTTCTCACTGTACGCCCTGTTCGATGGGCAGCGTGGCGGAGACATCTACAACTTCACGAAACAGTGGATGTTCCAGGATCTGCGTCACGGCGACATGGACATGAGAGGCAAACCGGACGCGGAGAAGGTTCCCTTCGCCGTCTTTACACAGAGCCTCTACGCCGGGCTCAACGCCAGCGACTACTTCGTGGAGGACGCGTCCTTCGTGAAGCTGCGCGAATTGTCGGTCGCATACAACGTTGGAGATCGTTTCCTCGGCGCCACGGGTATCGGCCGGATCGCGAGGGGAGCGAAGCTCGCCCTCATCGGTCGCAATCTGTACACGTGGACCAACTACTCCGGGTTTGATCCGGATGTCGTCGCCGGCGGAGACTTCAATTTCCGCGTTGACGGCTTCCGCTACCCCACTTTCAGGACAATCACTGGTCAGGTGGAGCTCACGTTCTGACCCCCACCATGACACGGAGCAATAAACCAATGACGAGCATCACAAGGCTCTACTCTATGGTTGGGGCGGCGGCACTTGTCCTCGCGGGCGCGTGCAACGACCTCGACGTCACGAATCCGAACAATCCGGACATCGAGCGGGCGCTTTCGTCCCCGGAAGATGTCCAGGCGTTGGCCATATCCACTCTCAATTCCTGGTATCTCAACGCCACCACCATCGAAGATCCGAACATGCAGTCGGTGACCTCGGATGTGACGAGCGCCAACTTCGGCAACTTCGGAATGCGGTTCAACAATCTCGAGCCGAGGATTGCGTACAACAACAGCAGCGCGAACAACGATCGCTTCGTTACCGAAGAGGCGTGGGATTTCTCCTACGGAACGATCGGCGCCGCCAATGATGCGCTGCGGGCGATCAAGGGAGGCCTGAGCCTCGGCAGCCCGACGATCACCGAGAAGTACCAGCATCTGGCGATGTTTTCGCAGGCGGCGAGCTACTTCAAGCTGGGTCTGATGTTCGACAAGGCGTTCGTCGTTACGGAAGACTCTGATCCAGCTGTTCCGCCGACGCTGGTGCCCTATTCTCAGGTTGTCGATTCGGCTTCGGCGATGTTCGACCGGCTGATCGCTTCGAGCGCGGGGAAGAGTCACACGTACGCCGTTACGGACTTGCCCATGCCCGACGGTGCGCTCACCTCGGCGCGCCTCAACCGCATCGCCAACTCGATGCATGCATTATTGCTCGCCTACGAGCCCAGGAATCCGACGCAGGCCGCGACTGTCGACTGGGCAAAGGTCGCCTCTCTCGCCGAGAAGGGAATCGGAACCGGTTCGGCAGGTGCGCCATTCGATTTTGAAGTCCAGGGGAACGGTCTGCCGGAGGACGGCGGCTCCTGGTATTCCTACCTCGCCGCATACGGCGACGAACGGACCTGGATCCGAGTGGATCACCGGGTCATCAACCGGATGAATCCGAACGTGCCCGCCAAGTTCAACGGGACCGTTCCGCCGGAAGGATCATCACCTGACGCGCGGTACACCTCGGACTTCAGTTACGTGGCACCGCCGATCGGCGACCCTGCGCGTGGTATCTACATGCAGAGCGTCTTCGTACATGATCGGTATTTCGATCATACGGTGTTGTCACCGACAGCGGGCCAGACAGCGGTCCCATATCTACTGGCCGCCGAGAGTGACCTGGTTCGAGCGGAAGCTCTGATTCGTTCCGGGGGGAGTCGGGTAACTGCCGCTCAGCTGATCAACAGAACCCGAGTGAACAGGGGCGGACTGGCCCCGGCGACGGGTCTGGAGGGTGATCCGGCTCTACTCAGCATGATCAGCTACGAGCGGGATATCGAGCTGATCAACACCAGCGGAACTACTCTGTGGTGGAGGCGATCGATCACGGACCAGCCACTGCAGGCGGGAACCGTTTGCCAGCTACCCATTCCGGCGAAGGAGCTCGAGACGCTGGGTTTACCGATCTATACCTTTGGCGGATCCATACCCTGTTCGTGATTGAGCCAGGCTGAATCCGTTTGTGATTTCGGAAACAGGGCGGATCCACGGGATCCGCCCTGTTTGCGTTTACAACGCTGGATTTGGGCCCCGGCTATTTCGCGCGCTGGAGGTTCGCGCAGGTGAGGACATTACTCAGCTCCGTGCCTGTGCCGAGCAACACATTTACATGGAATCTGCCGGCGGGCGGCATCTCGAAGGCGACTTCCTGGTCGATCGAGCCCTTTCCGTTACCGCTCAACTCAATCTCGGGAAATACGGCCGGCGGAAAAATCGGGGGAGCACCAGACCCGCAATTCCCCGGATAGATTGCCCATCGCAAGCTGGTTACGCTCGTAGCCGTCGGCGCCGATAAATTCAGCCTCACGTGGGTTCGCGTTTGTCGCTTGTGGTTGACGACCAGCTCTACCGTGCCATAGGCGTTTTGACGCTCGGTGGCTTTTACGTCGCCTGTCCTCGACTGAGTGGGCTGCAGTCGTCCGGTCCACCGCGCGCTGACCGCCGCCGCCAACGCAAGGGCGGTTGGGTCGTGAGCCGGCGGGGAAGCGGTCGCACCACTTGCGCAGGCAGAGAGAATCGCAGCCAGCAACGCGTTGTGCATGGAGTGGAAGGTCATTATTCACCTGCGGAGGTTGAGAGCGCGCTGACTGATCCGAGGACCCGCGCGTCATATGTCCCGTAACAGATATGGACAATGAAAACCATTGTCAAACGACCGGCGGCTGACCAGCCGAAACGTCCGGTGCGCGGAGCGCGGTACGCGATCTTCCTCGCCCTCACTCTCCTCGTACCGTTCGTCGCCCTCGGCGTCGTCGAAGCAGCCCTCCGCTTGGCCCGTCCCACTGGAGGGCTTCCGCTTTTCATCGCCACGGACTTGCGGGGTACGCGGCTACTCGTCGCAAATCGAGCCGTGGGCGAACGGTGGTTTGCAGGTGTTGAAAGCGCACCCGCTCCCGCGGCGGAGCTGTTCACGGAGCGAAAGCCGGCGCGTGCGTATCGCATCTTTGTGCTTGGTGAGTCTTCAGCGGCTGGGTTTCCATATCCACGCAACGCAATGTTTTCCCGCTTGCTGCGTGACGTGCTTCGCGACGTGCTGCCGGGCGATTCAGTAGAGGTAGTGAATCTGGGCATTGCCGCGACCAATAGCTTTGCGATGCTCGATCTGACGAGAGAAGTGGCGGCGCAGGATCCCGACGCCGTGCTCATTTACGCCGGTCACAACGAATACTATGGCGCGCTGGGAGCGGCGTCCCGAGTCGGCATCCCCGGTGGACTTCCGATGGTCCGGATATACCTGCGGCTGCTACGACTGCGGACGGTGCTCGCCCTGAGAAACGGGATCGTGGCGCTGCGCGCTCGAGGAAAGCAGACACCGACGGGGCTCGAGGCGGCCAGCCTCATGGAGGTACTGGCGCGCAACCGCCACGTGCCGCTCGAGGGCGTGGTATACGATCGTGGATTACGGCAGTTCGAGACGAACCTGGAATCCATCGTTCGGCTCCTGGTCGGGCGCGGCATTCCTGTCTTCGTTGGGAGCGTGGCAAGCAATCTTCGCGATCAGCGTCCTTTTGCCGCGGAAGCCAACTCGCTTCCTGGCGCGGCCATCAGTGTCTTTGATAGCGCCGTTGCCGCGATTGGGACAGGCGACACCCTGCAAGCGGCCGCCCTTTTCCAGCGCGCTCGAGACCTGGATGTCATCCGGTTCCGGGCTCCGTCGGCATTCAACGATGTGATTCGTCGCGTGGCGGCGAGGAGCGGCGCCGCGTACGTTCCGGTGGCAGAGGCTTTCGCCGGTGCATCCCCGGGCGGAATTCCCGGATCCAATCTGTTTCTCGAGCACGTCCATCCGAACCGTGAGGGGTACGCGCTCATCGGACGTGTGTTCTTCGAGGCGCTCGTCAAAAGCCGGCGCGTCGGTTCGTCATACGATAGCACTCGTTTACACTCGTGGCCTGAATATTCGCGCGAGACCAGGCTTACGGCTTTGGATGAGCGAATCGCGCTCCACCGCACGCGTACTCTCGTGTCGCGGTGGCCATTCGTGCCCGTCGATCGGCAAACTGATTACTGGGGGACTTACGTTCCGGTAGATCTTCTCGACAGTCTCGCTTTTTCCGTATCACGAGGCGAGAGGTGGGAAACGGCAAAGCTCCGTCTTGCCGCGGATTACGAGCGGCGCGGCCAGTTCGATTCAGCCGCCGCCGAGTACGAGGGACTGGCGCGCGATGCGCCGATGTTCGACGAGCCGTGGATGCTGG
>JBGTEZ010000200.1:0-20980 GCA_041747535.1 Gemmatimonadaceae bacterium | reverse complement strand
CGGGGAACGCGTTGGATTCAGCGCTTCCGGCAAGATCGACCGGCGCCATTTCGGGCTTCTCTGGAATCAGGTTCTCGAGGCGGGCGGAGTCGTCGTCGGCAACGACATCAAGGTCAATATCGAGGTCGAGGCAGTAAAGGCAGAGTAATGCTGCCTGGATTGAATCCGCCGACGGCACTCGTGCTCGTCAGCGGATTTGTTCTGCCCACGAAATCGAGCGTGCGGCGCTTACGCCGATTGGCCCAGGATATTCGATGTGCACGCTTCGCACATACGCGCGGAAAGTCCCGCGCCGCTGAATGACGGCTGCCTGCCGACAGTATGCGTTGACGCCGCGGATCGGACTTCCTGCCGCCCGCTTCCTCGCCTGCTGTCCGCGTGGATCCTACCTTAGTGCTTCTCTGTAATCCCGGGACCGGAGTAAAGGATGGGACGAAGTCTGGTCGTAGCGGCGCTCTGCGTGACGGCGGCTAACGCCGACGCACAGTGCAAGGTGTCCAGCGAAAGCAATGAGGGAAGGCTCCTCGCCTTTTACACAGCTCCGATTGCGTTTTCCCTGGGCACAGCGCCGACGGCGATGCGACCCGGCTCCATCAGATTGGGCGCCGAGGGCGAGTACGTTCCCAAGCCAGACCCCGCTCTCGAGCAGACTGGAGCCTGTTTCACTCAGAAGAGCGAACAGACCTCTCTGTCGCCGGTGTTCGGCCGCCCGAGAATCACCGTCGGAGCTCCACTCGGCTTTTCGATCGAGCTCGCCTATCTGCCCCCAGTCACGATCGCTCGCGCCACGCCGAATCTTTTCAGTTTCGCGGTGGCGCAGACGACGCACTTTTCGTTCGGACCACCCACGGGCACGACGGTCATGGTGCGAGGCCACGGCACCTTCGGAAACGTAAAAGGGGCGATCACATGTCCGGAGCGCTCACTGCAGCAAACAAATCCAACGGCGCCGTGTTACGGGACCGAGCCTTCGGACGACACTTTCCATCCGGACATGTTCGGCGGGGAGATCTCCGCCGGAATAACTCCCACATCCCGCGCCATCGCCCTATACGCCGGCGTAGGCGCGAACCGAATCGATCCGCACTTTCAGGTCGGATTCACCGACGCCAACGGCAACGTCGATGTAACCGAAGTCCAGCTGAATTCCCCGCTGACCCGCGTGACCGTCTTTGGCGGAGTTACCGCGGTCGTAAGACAGATCTTTGACATCGGGGTCCAGATCTATTCAGTGCCGTCGGATGCAACCCTTTTCAAGCTCAATGGCGGCTTCCGCTTCAGATAGCCGGGCATGCTTTCTGTATGGTAAAGGCATGACGAACCCAACGAGGACGACATGAAGCCAGGCTGGCAGCACGTAAAGGAGGCGATCACCACCGATCAGAAAAATCTGACCGACGATCCGCATATTCACGAAGAGGAAAAGCAGGAGCTCAAGTCGAACGATTCACTCATACCGAAAAACGCTGAGAGGGCCGGTCCGCCGGTTGGCAAGAAGGGGTTGGGGACGGACGCACCCGCTAAGAAATAAGAAGGGTTGGGAGCCCGCTTACAGGCTCCCGTTTTCTTTTCTTTTTGCGACGGACCGGGCATCGATAGCTCTGGCGCCTACCAGACACCGCGTAGATATTAGGAACATATGTCCACTTTCTGGCGCCACCCAGTCAGAAAGCGGAATCACCATTTGCTCCACTACGCGTGAGCGCACTGCCGGAAAGCACGATGACGGAGCTTCGGTCTCTGCTCATCGTTCAGCTGCAGAATCCCGAAAGCGCATCACCCGAACTCGCGACTCTCCTCCATAAAATCGGGCGCGAGGCCCACGAACGGGAAATACGCCCCGAGCAGCTGATCATTATCTTCAAGCAGCTGTGGAATTCTCTCGCCGAGTCGTTGCGTCCCCAGAATGCAGATCAGTACGAGCGTACACGCCAACGGCTGGTGACGCTCTGCATTCAGGCGTACTACGCCGAGTAGAACCGACCGGGCATTCTTCGAAGCGCGCGCGTCTCGTGCGCGGCACATCTCTGGCGTTGAGTACCTGACGTGGCAACAGCAATACCGCCAAAAGCGCCTCCAACAATTCTGAATCGTATCTTCGGCCGCTCCAGGAATGGAGTGGGCGAGGAGCTCGTTGGCCCAATTCGTGGAGAAGTACTGGGCGCGGAGCGACTCGGGGAGCGGGCACGGGCCGTCGCTCGCGCGCACCATCTGCTGCCGGCGCAGAAGCAGCGTGGCGTCGGCCCGCTCCTGCTCCGGCTCGAGGATACGAGAGGAGTTCTCGACCGGGTCTACCACGAGCTGAACGAGGGAGCCGAGCACGGCCTCGACATCAGTCCGGCCGGTGACTGGCTGCTCGACAATTTCTACATCGTCCAGGAGCACATTCGGGAGATCCGGACCAATCTCCCGAAAGGGTATTACGAGGAGCTGCCCAAGCTCGCCACTGGGTCGCTGACCGGATACCCGCGCGCATACGAGGTGGCGATCGAGCTGATCGCGCACAGTGAAGGCCACCTCGACCTCGACAACATCACGCTTTTCGTGCGCGAGTATCAAACGGTCACGCCGCTCAGGATGGGCGAGCTGTGGGCGATTCCGACGATGCTTCGCCTCGGCCTCGTCGAGAACATTCGACGAATGGCGCTTCGGGTCGCGGCGCGGCTGAAAGAGGTGGAGTCCGCCGACAGATCGGCGGCGACCCTTCGCGAGGCGAGTGAGGAATCCCAGCATGCGCTCGCGGCAGCGCTTGCGGCATTCGTCGATCATCACCCGCCCTTCACGCCGACATGGGTCGCCCGGTTTCTCCAGCAGGTTCGATCCTACCAGACGAATTTCACGCCGCTCATCTGGCTCGAGCAGTGGATAGGCGAAGACGGTCCGAGCGCGGAGGAAGCAGCCACGAGATCAAACCGCCGCGTTGCGCTGACGCAGGTCACCGTCGCAAACAGCATCACCAGCCTCCGCACGATCTCGCGACTCGACTGGAAGGACTTCGTAGAGTCACAGAGCCTGACAGAGCGTCTGCTGCGCGAAGATCCGACCGGACACTACGCGGGAATGACATTCGGGACCCGCGATCATTACCGCCACGTCGTCGAGCACATCGCGAAGCGGGTGAAGCGGCCGGAAGAAGAAGTGGCGAGAGAAGCGATCTCGCTCGCGCGGCACGTCGACGCTGCCAATATCAGACACGCGCACGTCGGCTACTACCTCGTCGACAACGGTCGCCGGCTGCTCGAGGAGAAGGTCGGATATACGCCGGCCCCGCGAGAGAAGATGCACCGGTGGACGCAGCGGCATCCGAACACGCTCTATTTCGGGGGCATTCTGCTGTTCACGGGCCTCGCGCTGGCGACGATCCTTCAGGTGGTCGAGGGAGTCCCGGCATCGGTCCTGATGCTGATGGCGCTGCTCTCACTCGTTCCCGCGAGCGAGATCGGCATCAGCGTGATCAACCAGCTCATTACGCAGCTGATGCCGCCGCGCCTGCTCTCCAAGCTGGAAATGCGGGAAACCGGAATTCCCGACGAATATCTCAGTGCGGTCGTCGTGCCGACTCTTCTCGGCAGTGTCCACGGGGTAGAGGAGGCTCTCGAGCACATCGAGGTTCAATACCTCGCCAACCGCGATCCCAACCTGCGCTTCGCGATCCTCAGCGACTTCACCGACTCTGCGACTGAATTCCGGGAGGGAGATGAGGCGATTCTCGCCGCGGCGACTAACGGCATCAAACAGCTCAACGCCCGGTATGCGACGAGCAGTGCTGTCGACATTTTCTTTCTCTTTCATCGTCCGCGCCTGTGGAATGCCAGCCAGAACGTATGGATGGGCTGGGAGCGGAAGCGCGGGAAGCTCGCTCAGTTCAACCGTTTTCTGCGAGGCGGTGAGGCTGAAGCGTTCAGCACGATCGTCGGAGACACCAGCCGGCTTGGGAGAGTCCGCTATGTAATCACCCTCGACTCGGATACCGTACTCCCGCGCGATGCGGCGCAAATCCTGGTTGGCAGCATCGCGCATCCGCTCAATCGGGCGGAGTTCAATCCACGGATCGGTCGCGTAGCGCGCGGCTATGGAATACTTCAGCCCCGCGTCGGAGTTTCGCTCACCAGCGCGCACCGATCGTATTTCGCCTCGATCCATTCGGGGCACCCCGGTGTCGATCCATACACCACCGCCGTCTCCGATGTCTACCAGGATCTCTATGGTGAAGGGAGCTTCACTGGAAAGGGCATCTACGACGTCGATGCCTTCGAGGAGGCGACCCACGGCAGGTTTCCCGAGAACACGCTCCTCAGTCACGACCTGATCGAGGGAACCTACGCGCGCGCGGGACTGGCGACGGACATCGAGCTCTACGACGACTATCCGGCGCGATATCTCACCTTCACGCGCCGCAAGCACCGCTGGATTCGCGGCGACTGGCAGCTGCTTGGCTGGCTCAAGCGGAGAGTGCCGGGACCCGACGGGCAGGAGCCCAACCGCCTGTCGGCGATATCACGCTGGAAGATCTTCGACAATCTCCGCCGCAGCGTCGTCGAGATCTCGCAGCTCGTTCTGCTGATCACGGGCTGGTTCCTGATGGCGGAATCCGTGCTCGCATGGACGATGATCGTTCTGGTGGTGATCGCCTTTCCATGGCTCTTCTCACTCGTGACATCGCTGCTCAGGCCACCGCGTGACCAGTCCTGGCTGGCTTATTATCTCGCCGTGGGTCGCGATGCGATCACGAACGCCCAGCAATTCTCCCTGGCGATCGTCTTTCTTCCGCACCAGGCGGTGGTGTCGGCTGATGCGATCATCCGCACGTTGTACCGTCTTTTCATCAGCAGGCGAAGCCTGCTTGAGTGGCAGACGGCTTCCCAGGTGGAGCGCGCGCTCGGAACGGGCTCGCGGCTGGAGATGTGGCGCAAGATGTGGCCTGTCGCCGCGCTGTGCATCGCGCTCGCGGCGGCCATCACGCTCCACGTCACGGTCGGGCCCGCCAGCGCCAACGAGCGTTTCGTGTTCGTGATGAGCACCCTGTCCCTGCTGCTGGTCTGGATGGCGAGCCCGGCGATCGCCTTCGCCCTGAGCCAGCCGGCCATCCTGGGCGAGGTGCACCTCACCGAAGCGGAGAGAAAGGCGGCGACCCGGTACGCCAGGCTGCACTGGACGTTCTTCGAGGAGTTCGTAACCGAAGAAACGAGGTGGCTGGCGCCCGACAATTTCCAGGAGGATCCGTCGCCGGTGATTGCGCAGCGGACATCGCCTACCAACATCGGCCTGCAGCTCCTCTCCACCATGAGCGCGGTCGATTTCGGATTCATCACGCGCTCCGACATGATCGACCGCGTAGAGAAGGTGTTCCGTTCTCTCGAGCGCATGCGCAGATATCATGGCCATTTCTTCAACTGGTACGATCTGAGTGAGCTCAAGGTGCTCGAGCCCGCGTACGTCTCGACGGTGGACAGCGGGAACTTTGCGGGACACCTGATCGCGCTCAAGCAGGGATGCTATGAGATGCTCAAGGACCCTGCCTGCACGGTGGAGGATGCCAAGCGTCTGAAGGCGATCGCCGAGCGCGCACACGCTTACGCGGTCGAAATGGACTTCCGCTTCCTGTTCGACGAGAAGCGAAAGCTCTTCACCATCGGCTACCACGTTGGAAGCAACGCCGTCGACAACTCGTACTACGATCTGCTCGCCTCGGAATCGCGTCTTGCATCGTTCGTCGCGGTGGCCAAGGACGACGTATCGGTGGATCACTGGTTCAGGCTCGGCCGCTCCCTCACCGCCACCGCGGGGACACGAACGCTGCTCTCGTGGAGCGGGAGCATGTTCGAGTATCTGATGCCGGCCCTGGTGATGCAGACCTTTCCGTTCACGCTGCTGGACCAGACGCACAAAGGATCGGTGAAACGCCAGATCGCGTACGGCGCCGAGCGCGGGGTTCCCTGGGGAGTGTCGGAATCGGCGTACGCCGTGCGCGATCGAGCGCAGACATATCAATACCGCGCCTTCGGCGTTCCCGATCTCGCGCTGAAGCGAGGCCTGAGCAAGGAGCTGGTGGTCGCTCCGTACGCGACGCTCCTGGCGATGCTCGTTGAGCCCCACCAGTCGCTCAAGAATCTCACTGTCCTCGAGGGTGAAGGCGCGCTTGGACCGTATGGATTCCGCGACGCGCTCGATTACACCAGGCCTTCGCCCGGCTCCAGAAAAACGGTCGTCTGCACATACATGGCTCACCACATCGGAATGAGCCTGGTCGCACTCGACAACGTCCTGAACCGGCAGATCTGGCCGCGCCGCTTTCACACCGATCCGCTTGTCCGCTCGGCGGAGCTGATGCTGCAGGAGCGGATCCCGCGCCGGCTGACGGTGCAGGACGTTCAGGGTGACGATGCAGCGAGAGTGCCGAGTGAGATGGAGAAGCCGGCGGTAAGACAGGTGGACACTCCGCACACGCCACAGCCGGTGGTCGGCGTTCTGGGGAGCGTGCCGTACACAACGCTCATCACCAATGCCGGCGGCGGCTACAGCCGTTACGGAAATCTCGCCGTCACGCGCTGGCGTCACGACAGCACCCGCGACAACTACGGGCAGTTCTGCTTCATCAAGGATCTGTCGACTGGAAATGTGTGGTCCACTGCCTACCATCCGAGCGGCACCGAGCCGCAGTGGTATCACGTGTGGTTCGCCAGCGACCGCATCACCTTCACCCGGCGTGACGGTGACATCGATACCGTCACGGAGATCGCCGTCGCCTCGGATGACGCCGCGGAAGTCAGGCGGGTGACTCTCACCAACCGATCGTTGCAGCCGCGCGAGATCGAGCTCACCAGCTACTCCGAAATCGTGCTGACCACGCCGGATGCCGATCGCGGCCATCCGGCTTTTCACAATCTGTTCGTGCAGACCGAGTGGCTCGAGTCGAATGCGGCGCTTCTCGCGACACGACGGCCCCGCTCCGCGACTGAAGCAGGCATTTGGTGCGCGCACGTCGCGGCGTGCGGGCCCGAGCTGGTTGGAAGCATCACCTGCGAGACGGATCGCTCGCGGTTCGTCGGCCGCGGCAGGTCGGTCAGGAATCCCTCGGCGCTCGACGAAGGCGCGGAGCTGAACGGAACTGTCGGAGCCGTGCTCGATCCGGTGCTGTCGCTCCGGGTTCGCATTCGCATTCCTCCCGGCGCTTCCGCCGCCGTCGCGTTCACGACTTTCGTCACGGACCAGAAGGAGCGCGCGATCGAGCTCGCCGATCTCTATCACGATCCGTACAGCGCCCGACGCGCGCTCGATCTTTCATGGGCGCACGCGCAGGCCGAGCTGCGTGATCTGGGAATTCCCCCGGCCGACGCCGCGCTGTATCAGGACCTGGCCGGACACCTGATGTTCCCCCATCCCGGGTTCCGGCCCCCTCAGAGCGACGTCGAGCAGAACAAGCTTGGCCAGCACGCACTCTGGAGCCTCGGCATTTCCGGTGACTGGCCGATTCTCCTGGCGACAATCGAAACGCCGGTGGGACTTCCGAGCGTTCGGCAGCTGCTGAGGACCCATCACTACTGGCGCCTGAAGGGGATCACCTGTGATCTGGTGATCCTCAACACGCACCCCGCGACATACATGCAGGAGCTGAGCGACGAGCTGTTGTCGACGACGATCGCCTCGAGCGAGGCCGGACTGCTCGATCGGCCCGGCGGGGTTTTCCTGCGCCGCGCCGATTTGCTGAAGCCGCAGGACGTGACTCTGCTTCGCGCCATGGCGCGGGTGCAGATTAACTGCGACGGACTCGGACTCGGAAACTTCCTGGAATTTCCGGGCATCGAGGACCGGTATCCGCCCAAGCTCGAGCACCCCAACCGCGACATCGTTCCGCTCGGCGCGGTTGCGATCCATGCGGAGACGGCCGATCCGGGCACCGGGCTCCAATCCTTCAACGGTCTCGGCGGATTCAACGCCGCGCACGAGTACGAGATCCATCTCACCGGCAGCGACCTGCCGCCGGCGCCGTGGGTAAACGTCATCGGCAATCCCGCGGGCGGATTCTTCGTCAGCGAGGGCGGCAGCGGAGTCACGTGGGCGGGGAACAGCTTCTTCTACCGGCTTACGCCGTGGCACAACGATCCGGTGCGCGACCCGTCGAGCGATTGCGTCTTTCTGCGCGACGACGACAACGGTGATCTGTGGACGGCGGCGCCGCTGCCGATTCGCGAGGCATCGCCGTACCGTGTGCGCCACGGCGCCGGTTACTCGGCATTCGACCACGAGCACGCAGGGATCTCCACTTCGCTCACGCTTGGCGTGGATAAGAGCGATCCCGTCAAGATCAGCCTCCTCAAGGTGCGCAACGGCGGCAAAACGAAGAGGAAGCTCACTCTTACATGGTACCTCGAGTGGGTCCTCGGCGTCTCGCGCGATCAGACACAGCACCACGTGCGCACCGCCTTCGATGAAGGGACTCAGTCGATGCTGGCGCGAAACTACTTCGACGAGCAATTCGCGGACTGCGTCGCGTTCGCCTCGATCAGCGAAAAGGTCGCGTACTATACGGCGGACAGGCGTGAGTTCCTCGGGCGAAACGGGACGATCTCCAGTCCAGCGGCCCTCGAGCGCGCGGGGCTGTCGGGAGCGATCGGGGCGACCATCGATCCGTGCTGCGCGCTCCAGGTGATCCTGACTCTCGAGCCGGGCGAGACCCGCGAGGTCGTCATGCTGCTCGGCGCCGGGAAGACGGAATCCGCGGCGCGCTCGATGCTGGGAAGGCTGCGCGCGCCGGGAGTAGCGCGAAGCGGACTCGAACAGAACGTGAAGAGCTGGGACCGCCGCCTCACGACGATAACGGTGAAGACTCCGGAACCCACCTTCGACCTGATCGTGAACCGGTGGTCACTGTACCAGGCACTTTCGTGCCGAATGTGGGCGCGATCGGCGCTCTATCAATCGAGCGGCGCCTTCGGATTCAGAGATCAGCTCCAGGACGTGATGGCGTTCGTCTACGCCGACCCCGACGTTGCGCGCGAGCACATTCTGCGGGCGGCCGCGCGCCAGTTTACGGAAGGTGATGTGCAGCATTGGTGGCATCCGCAGAGTGGTCGGGGCGTGAGGACCAGGTTCTCCGACGATCTGGTGTGGCTCCCGTATGTGGTCGACCACTATGTCACCACCACCGGCGACACCGAGCTCTTCGACTTCGAGGTGCCGTATATCACGATGCGCACGCTCAATCCCGACGAGCACGAGGTGTACGACACTCCGCAGCTCTCCTCCGAATCGGGGAGCATATATGAGCACTGTGTGCGCGCGCTTCGCCGAGCCTGCACGAAGGGCATTCACGGCTTGCCACTCATCGGGAGCGGCGACTGGAACGATGGAATGAACCGGGTCGGGATCGAAGGAAAAGGTGAGAGCGTCTGGCTCGCCTGGTTCCTCATCACGACCATTCGCAGATTCGTCGTGCACGTGGAGAAGCGCGGTGATGCAGAGCTCGCCGGCGAGCTACTGCGAATTGCGGACGGGTATGTCGATGCCGTCGAGAGCTCGGCCTGGGACGGAGACTGGTATCGGAGAGCGTACTTCGACGACGGCTCTCCACTGGGCTCGCGCACGAGCGACGAGTGCAAGATAGATGCGATTGCGCAGAGCTGGAGCGTCATCTCGGGCGCCGCGAACCCGGAACGGGCGGCGGCTGCGATGACGTCGCTCAACAAGTATCTGGTGAACGAGGAGGAGAGGATTCTGCTCCTGCTCACGCCGCCGTTCGACAAGACGACCCACGATCCCGGCTACATCCAGGGTTATTTGCCCGGCGTGCGCGAGAACGGGGCGCAGTACACCCACGCCGCGCTGTGGACGGTGCTCGCTACCGCGCTGCAGGGCAACGGCGACCGCGCACTCAAGCTGTTTCAGATGATCAATCCGATTACCCACTCGGATTCCCCGGAAGCGGCGGACAGATACAAGGTCGAGCCGTACGTCGTGGCCGCGGATGTGTACACGGCGAAGGGACATCTCGGACGCGGAGGCTGGACCTGGTACACGGGCTCGGCCAGCTGGATGTACAGGATCGGGCTGGAATCGATTCTTGGTTTTCAGCTGCGCGGCACGACGCTGCTGATCGAGCCGTGCATCCCTCGGAGCTGGGGTGAGTTCAGCATCGAGTACCGCTATGGATCGGCGACTTACGCGATTACGGTGAGAAATCCGGATGGCCTCGAGCGCGGGAGCATCGAGCTCTCCCTCGAGGGCCGCAAGCTCGAGGGTGGAATACCACTAACCGATGACGGCCGCCGTCACGAGGTCACTGCTCTGATGCGGCCTTCTTCTCCTTCGACTCGGACCGAGCTGGCGGCAGCCCAACGATAGCGGGGCCGTTGACGACGTTGCCATACGGATCGAAGCGCGATCCGTGACAGGGACAGTCCCAGGTTTTTTCGGTCTTGTTCCAGCCAACGATGCAGTAGAGGTGCGGGCAGATCGCCGATCTGGTGTGGATGGTTCCTTCCCGGTCCCGATAGACAGCGAGCTTGCCGCTACCGCGGCCTACGACGGCGCCTTCACCAGCCTGAATCTCCCGGTAATCGTCAACGTCGCCGAGAGTGAAATAATCCCTGAGCTGCTGCGCGACGTTGACGTTTTCCCTGACGTAGTCACCCGCCGAGCGGAGCTTCACGCGCGCCGGGTCGTACAGGCTGCTCCATTCGTGATTCCGTCCCTGAACGAGCTCGTTGAGAATGATGCCGGCGATGGTGCCATGCGTCATTCCATTTCCCGAGTCGCCGGTGGCGATATAGATGTGCTCATCGGAGCCCGGGTTCTTGCCGATGTAGGCGAGACAATCGACGGGCTCGATGATCTGGCCCGACCAGCGGTAGTCGATGCTCTCGACCATCGGAAAGCGCTCACGGGTCCACTCCTCGAGGCGCCGGTAAGGCTCCTCGGAGTCTTCCTTGTCCGGTTGACCCGTTTT
This sequence comes from Gemmatimonadaceae bacterium, assembly GCA_041747535.1. GTDB lineage: Bacteria > Gemmatimonadota > Gemmatimonadetes > Gemmatimonadales > Gemmatimonadaceae > UBA4720. Next base: position 10,035 of record JBGTEZ010000200.1, on the reverse strand, counting down.
GTGGTCCTCGCCGCCGACGATGAGAATCTCGCTGTCGGTCTCCTGCCCGGACGCATCCTCGACGGCCTGGAGCCGGATGTAGTGATACGGATCGGGAGTATCCCAATACAATCCGTGTGGAACCGATCCCTTTGGGACGCGCGCGCCGATCACGTACGTCCGGTAAGCGGCCTGCTTGGTATGGATGATGAGCCAGTCGTTGACCGGCGTGTTGGTGCACACGACGATGTTGTCGGCGCTGATGACGTGCCCTTCGCTGGTCGTGATCCTGGCGGGAATACCATCGACGATCTTTACGGCGTGGACACCGGAATAGATCTTCCCGCCATCACGGAGAATCGCGCGCGCGAGACCCTTCAGGTACTTGATCGGGTGAAAGGTCGCCTGTCGCGGAAACCGCAGCGCGACGCCGGTATCCCAGAAATCAAGTGGCGCGCGCTCGACCAGCTCGGTGTCGAGGAGTCCGGCCCGATGCGTCGCCTCGAGCTCGCGCTCGAGATCCTTTCTCTTGGTCTCGCCACCGAGAAAGAGGTAGCCGTCCACGCGCTCGAAGTCGCAGTCGATGTCCTCCATCGAGGCGATCGTCTCGATCCGGTGTATCGCCGCCGTGTGGCTTTCCGCGGCCATCCGTGAGCCTTCACGCCCGTGGAGCTTCTCGATGTTGTAGTAGCGGTCGTCGAGCGCGGCGGTGAGGTGGGCGGTCGTGCGACCTGTCTCTCCGCATCCGATCGGGCCGTCGTCTATGAGCACGACGGCGCGTCCGGCGCGCGCGAGGAGGTAGGCCGTAGTCATGCCGGCGATGCCCGCGCCCACGACGCAGACGTTGACGCGCAGATCCTGAGTAAGCGTCTGGAACTGCGGGACTTCGGTAGTACCCATCCAGACGGAGGTCGTATGACCTGAGTCACAACGCATAGGTGATCTCTTGCTGGTTATTAGTGGTAAAGCGAGGAGCAATGGCGCATAGGATATGCCATTTACTGCGAGTCATACTGCGGACAACTGGTAAACCCGGACTGAATTGCGGACTGCGAACGAATTGCGGATTGCGAACTACGAACAAGTGCGAGTCCGCAGAAGTTCGCAGTCCACAGTTCGTAGTTCGTTCGCAGTCCGCAATTCAGTCCGAGTTTACCAGTAGTCCGCAGTTACTCCGCGATTGGTTCGTCTTCAAGCCACGATCTGGCGGAGCACGGCCCTCACCGGAGCGGCGTCCAGCGCCATCAGCTTGAGGGGGAACGCCATCAGCTCGTACATGCTGGGAGTAATTCTGCGGAGATCGAGGTTCTCCAGAATCGCCCCGTTTCCAGCGAACAGCATGTGATGGACCGGGAGGTTCTTGCTGTCGCGCGGGTCGACCGACGGCGCGTCGACACCGAGCAGGCGCAGACCGCGGCCGAGGAGTGTGCGAACGCATGCTTCCGAAAGCGTAGGCCAATCCTCCGGGAAAGCGCCGCTCGCGATCGTCTTTCCCGTCTTGAGCAGCAGGCGCTCGACGAACGGCAGCGACTGGATCTTCTCGAGATCCTCGATTTCGATCTCGCTGGAAAGCGTTCCCACGTCGACCACGATCGCCGGTCCGAAATACGAGTCGAGCGACAGCTCGTGCGACCCCGGCCACCCATCACGCACGTGCAGCGGGGCGTCGGCATGGGTTCCGACGTGCGGGCTCGAAGTGAATGACGATACGTTCACGCTCGCGCCGGCGGACATCGACGACGCCCAGCCGCAGGTGAACGCCGTGTCGCCGGGCCATTCCGGAGTGCCCGGATTGAGCGACACGCTGATGTCGCGAAGAGTTGGCTCGCTTCCGTTCACTGCCTGCCTTGGGGGACAATCACGAGCAATCCGGCATCCCCAAAACCGAAGCAGGGAGCCGGCAGAGGCACAGCTGAAAGCCTGGAGCGTTCATGCTCGTACGAGCTTCTTTGCGGTGTTCACTATCCGCTCAACGGTGATGCCGAGCTCGGTGAAGATTCTGGTGGCCGGGGCGGACGCGCCGAATCGCTCGATGCCGAGGACGATACCGTCGGAGCCGACCCACTTGTACCAGGACATCGGGTGGGCGGCCTCCATTGCGATCCGCTTCACGCCCACTGGCAGAACGCTGTTGCGATACTCGACAGGTTGCAGCGCAAAGATCTCCTGGCTCGGCATGCTAACCGCGCGCGCCCGGACTCCTTCCGCCGAAAGCTTCTTCTGGGCCTCGAGAATGAGCGCGACCTCCGACCCGCTGGAAATGAGCACCACCTCGGGCGAGCCGCCCGTCGCATCGGCGAGAACGTACGCTCCCCGCGCCGCGCCCGACGCAGCGCCGAACTTGCCGCGGTCGATGAACGCCAGCTTCTGCCGCGTCAGCACGAGCGCGACGGGCCCTTCGCGGTGCTTGAGAGCGGAACGCCACGCTTCAGTGGTCTCGGACGCATCCGCGGGTCTGATCACGGTCATCCCCGGAATCGCCCTCAAGGTGCTCAACTGTTCGATTGGCTGGTGTGTAGGGCCGTCTTCGCCGAGGCCAATGGAATCGTGGGTGTAGACGTAGATAACGTGACGCTTCATGATCGCCGCGAGCCGTAACGTCGGGCGCATGTAGTCGGAGAAAATGAGAAACGTCGCGCCATAGGGAATGATTCCGCCGCTCAACGACATTCCGTTCATCACGGATCCCATCCCGTGCTCGCGAATTCCGAAATGGAAGTTGCGGCCGGCGTAGCTCGCTGCCGAAAAGCTTGCTTCTCCCTTTATGATCGTGTTGGTCGAGCTGGCGAGATCGGCGGAGCCTCCAATCAGCTCCGGAATTCGCTTGGCGATGGCGTTGATAACGACGCCGGAAGCGGCGCGGCTCGCAACGTTTCCATCCTTCTCGGTGAAGACGGGAAGCGCCTCTTCCCAACCCTCGGGGAGCTCGCCGCGCAGCCGCCGCTGCAGCTCTTTTTCCAGCTCCGGAAATTCCTTCTCGTAGCCGGCGTACGCCTTGTCCCACTCCTTCTGTGCTGCCGCTCTGCGTTTCGCGGCGTCGCGCCAGTATTGCAACGCTTCCGGCGCGACGTAAAAGGGATCGAGCGACGGATAGCCCAGCGCTTTCTTCGTGAGCGCGATCTCCTCGGCACCCAGCGGGGAGCCGTGCGCTTCCGCGGTGTCGAGCTTGTTGGGACTTCCGTAACCGATGTGAGAGCGCACGATGATCAGCGAGGGCCGCGAGGTCTCCGCCTTCGCGGCATCGATCGCTCGATTGAGCGCCGCCAGATCATTGACGTCAGGCACATGCTGCACGTGCCAGCCGTAGCCGGTGAATCTGGCTGCCGCGTCGTCGCTGTAAGTGAGAGCGGTGTCGCCCTCGATCGTGATATGGTTGTCGTCGTAAAAACCGATGATCTTGCCGAGCTTCAGGTGACCCGCGAAGGAAGCCGCTTCGTGGGAAACACCTTCCATCAGATCGCCGTCGCTGGCGACGAAGTAGACGTGGTGATCGATGATGGAGTGCTTGCCACGGTTGAACACCGCACCGAGGTGCGCTGCACCGACCGCCATTCCGATCGCGTTGCCAATGCCCTGGCCGAGCGGTCCGGTCGTGGTCTCGACGCCGGGCGTGTAGCTGTACTCCGGATGACCCGGCGTTTTCGATTCCCACTGCCGGAATTGCTTCAGGTCTTCCAGCGAGAGGTCGTAGCCGGTGAGGTACAGCGTGCTGTACAACAGCATCGATGCGTGGCCGGCTGAAAGGACGAACCGGTCGCGGTTGAGCCAGCCCGGATCGGCCGGATTGTAGCGCAGGTGCCGGGTCCAGAGGACGTAGGCGAGTGGCGCGAGCGCCATCGGAGTCCCGGGGTGACCAGAGTCCGCCTTCTGAACCGCATCCATCGACAGAACCCTGATGGCATTGATGCACAGGTCCTCCAGCGAGCGGCCGGAAGGGGACTGAGTCTTGGCGGCAGCGGGAGCGGCGCGCGGGGCGGTAGCGTCTGCTATCTCGGACATTGAGAGCTATGCGAGGCAGAAAGGAGGATGCATTTCGGAAGGGGATTCACGTGCGTTTTCGAATGGAAGCTAGCTCATACGCCCGAGCGCCGCAGCCCGAACCAGTCGGCGGCCTCCTTGATCTCGCTCGGCACGAGATTGTGGCCGCCAAGCTGCCACTTCAGGGTAACTTCCGCTCCGCGCTCTTCGAGCAGTCGCACCAGCTTCTCGACGCTTGCCGTCGGGACGATCGGGTCTACCCGGCCAGCTGATATCAAAGCCGCCCTTCCGGTGAGATCCGCTTTTTCCTCAGGCTCGAACACGAGCATTGGCCGAAGGAGTACTGCCGCCCGGATCAGATCCGGCTCGATCAGCATCACAGTCGACGCGATGTTGGCACCGTTGGAGTAGCCGAGCGCGAGGACACGTTTCGCATCGAGCTCATAGCGCGTCACCGCGGCACGAATGAACTCCGCCAGCTCCTCGCCGCTGGCGCGTACCTCCGCCGGGTCGAACACTCCTTCCGCCAGACGACGAAAAAATCGCGGCGCACCAGCCTCGAGCACCTTCCCGCGCGGACTGATGACCGCCGCGCCGGGCGCCACGGTTTGCGCGAGCCCCAGGAGGTCGTCCTCGTTGCCTCCGGTGCCGTGCAGAACCACGAGCGTGTCGGACAGACCGGGAGCACCGGGCCGGAAACGGTGGACGAATCCGAGATCGCCGCTCATGCGTTGGGTCCGTGGAGCTCAATGGGCTCGTGGATATTGGGAAGCAGAGCCTCGATCTCGAAGCGCCTGGCCTCGAGCCATTCGGGAAGCTTGAGCACGCGGCCGAGCGAATCGGGCGGCTCGTCGATCGCAAACCCGGGTCCGTCGGTCGCGACTTCGAACAACACTCCGCCGGGCTCCCGAAAGTAGATAGACTTGAAGTAGTCGCGATCCATCTGCGGAGTGACGTTGTGGCCGAGTGCGGTGAGATCGCTGCGAACTTCGAGCTGCTCTTTCTCGTCAGCGGCGCGGAACGCGACGTGGTGAATCGTGCCGGCTCCCATCGAGCCGCTCCAGATCCCGGGGACACAGCGCAGGTCGACGATCGATCCCGGCCCTCCATCTCCGCTCGCGTACCTGTAGATACTGCCCTGCTCGCGAACCAGCCGAAATCCCAGGGTATTCGCGAGAAGCTGTCCGGTGAGCTCACAGACATCGAGCCAGAGCGTCACTGAGTAAAGCCCGCGGATGGCGTGCTCCGCGGGGATTCCGGTGCCCGCGTGTCCACTCCGCGCATCAGCGGCGGGATGCGCGACGAGCTCGCCCATCAATCCATCGTGATCCTTGAATGCTATAACGCGCTCGTCTTCGTATCGCGCGACGGGCTGAGCGAACTCCACCTGCTTCCGTATCAGCCGCTCGATCCAGAACCCGACCGAGCCTGGACGGATCACGAAAGAGGTTACCGCAACCTGTCCGCCACCCTGTCTTCCACGTCTCGCGTCAGGCCAGGGGAAAAAAGTGAGGATGCTTCCCGGCTGCCCGTCGTCGTCACCGAAATAGAAGTGGTATGTGGTTGGATCGTCGAAGTTTACCGTGCGCTTGACGAGCCTGAGACCGAGAACGCCGGCGTAGAAGTCGAGATTCCGTTGCGGATCGCTGGCGATACCGGTGACGTGGTGAATCCCGGCAGTGCGAAAGCTCATTTCGGTCGGAATCCTATCGGGCGCTGGGTCTCATTGTGGCGCCGCAGGCGCTATCGCTTCTTCGGCGTCTCGCGCTTGTCGCTGCTGGTGCGCGGCTTGCCACCTTCACCGCCGTACCCGCTTTTGTGCTGAGTTGGATGCGAAGGGACGTTCTCCGGATTCGGCTGTCCCGACCGGGTCCCCGGATCACCATCTCCCTGCTTGGTAGGCGTTCCGCCCTTCTGTCCACCTTCTTTACTCGATGCCATTATATCTCCGATTACCGAGCCCACCAGTGAAGCAACGGATGTGCCGCATCTCTGAACCCGCAATGTGAGGCGCCCCCGGCCCTCCAAAACGCCCACCCGTGTTCCCAGCCTGAGCGATCTCGCGACACTCAGCGAGATGGCGATGCGACTACAGGAGGGAATGTACATCACGACACTCGACGGGAAAATCATCGACGCCAATCCTGCTTTCCTCGAGATGCTCGGCGCCGGCACGCTCGAAAAGCTGAAGGGCGCGAACGTCAACGACTTTCTTGACAGCGAGATCCGCGCGAGGGAAATGGCACTGCTCGAGCGCATGCGGTCGATTCGCGATGTGGAGCTACAGCTCACGCGACCCGATGGCGAGATGAGAACGGTGGTAGACAGCGCCTACCTCACGACCGATCCGAAGTCGGGGGAGAAGTTCTGCCACGGGATCATGGTCGACATCACTCACCGGAAGGACCTGCAGACACAGCTGCAGGAGCTGAGCATCCGCGACCCGCTTACGGGGTGCTACAACCGGAGGTACCTGAGCACTCTGGCGAAAACGTGCGACTCCGTTCCCGACAGCGAATGGGGATGCATCTATCTCGACATCGACCACTTCAAGCAGTTCAACGAGACGAACGGCCATTCGGAGGGTGACGGCATACTGGTGAAAATGGCCCGTTACCTGATGCGACACGTGCGCGCCGAGGAAGCGGTGGTGCGGGTGGGCGGCGATGAGTTCCTCGTGGTGCTGTGCGATGCCGGCGAGGAGCAGACGAAACAGGTCGCCGCGCGCCTCCGGTCCACCGCGCCTGCCTCGGCTCCGGCGCAGTTCTCAATGGGGTGGGCTGCGCGTCGGCCTGGTGAGCGATTCGAGCACACGATGCAGCGCGCCGACCGGCGACTGCTCGCGGTGCGGATCGATGAGAGGCAGGAGCCGGTAAGACGGAGGCCCCGAAAGACCCCTATTTAGGGTTGGGCAAAGACCCCTTTTTAGGGTTGTGCAAGGAACCGGGTGGGGGACGTCTCACATATAGACCCTTCACAACTGGTGACAAATGCGCTCCCTCCTCTTGATCGTCGCTTTCTGCATTCCCGCTGTCGTCTCTGCCCAGGTCGTGCGGCCGGGGCCGCCTCCCCGTCCATGGCCATGCCGGGTGCCACCGCCGTGTACGCCCGGGACCAGGTGCGTGGTGCCGGCGTGCGGAATCCAGTCGCCGGACGTCTATCGCAAGAGCAGCGATGTCCGGGTGGAGCTCGTCGACCGCGTGCTGCGCTACGAGATCACGGAGACCTTCGTGAATCGCGGCTCCAGATTGGGGGAGGCCGACTACATGTTCCCGATGCCCAAGGGAGCAGCGTTCCAGGATCTCAAGCTGTCTATAAACGGCGAGATGGTGGCCGGCGAGACGATGAACGCCGATCGCGCCCGCCAGATCTACGAAGAGATCGTGCGCAGCCAGCGCGATCCCGCTCTGCTCGAATGGATGGGATACGGACTATTCCGCGCGCGGATATTTCCGATAGCGCCCGGTGAAGAGAAAAAGGTGGTGCTGCGCTTCCACGTCGTCGCACCCCGCGAAGGCGATGCGATCCGCGTCGACTATTTCCGCGGTCTCCAAAACACCCAGACTGCGACCAACCAACCGCTCGGCGGAAAGACATCGTTCGTGCTGAACTATCCAAACGACGCTGCATACGGGACGGCGTATTCGCCGACCCATTCGATCGAACCGTCTTATGGGAACATCTACTCCCCCGTTTCGATGACGTCGGATCGCCGTGGCTCCACCCGCCGTGTGGAAGTGAGAGACGCGCGCGGTGAGATCACCATTCTGATTCCTTTCAGAAGGTCCGCCGCGGCGGCCATATCACTCCTCGCGAACGCGCCCGGAAACGACGATGGATTTGCGCTCATCACGCTTTCCCCGCCCGCAATCGCGCCCCGCGCTGTCCCTCGTGACCTGACCTTCGTCATGGACGTATCCGGGTCGATGAGCGGCGAGAAAATGGAGCAGGCACGCGCGGCGGGAAAACAGTTCCTGCGGTCATTGTCAGCAGCCGACCGCTTCAGGCTGATCGATTTCTCGAGCGACGTCCGGACATTTCACGACGACTTCGCGTACGCAACGCGCGAGAACATCCGCTCGGCCGAGCGTTATCTCGACGCGCTCGAGGCGCAGGGATCGACCAATATCTCCGGCGCTCTCGACGAAGCGCTCTCGATTCCGCAACGGAGCGGACGACTCTCCGTCGTACTGTTTCTGACCGATGGCTTGCCGACGGTGGGTGAGCGGGATGGAGCGGCCATCGCTTCGTCGGTGGCAAAGCGCCGCGGCTCGCGGCGTGTATTCACGTTTGGTGTCGGCTCCGACCTCAACATTCCTCTGATAGAGCAGCTGGCGCTGGAAGGACGTGGCACTGCCAGCTTCGTGCGCCCGGAAGAGTCGGTGGAGCGCGCGGTGGGCATCGTTGCCAGCCGCCTCACCAATCCACTCGTGACCGATGTCCGCGTTCGCGCTGACGGCGTACGACTATTGAAGATGCACCCGTCGGGACCTGTAGACATATTTGCGGGAGAGGATCTCGTCATCCTGGCCCGCTATGATGGGAGCGGCGATGCGGTCGTGCGGTTCGATGGACAGACGTCAGCCGGCCCGGTCAGCTGGGGAACGCGGTTGCAGTTCCCCGAGCGGTCACGCGACAATGCCTACGTCGCGCGCCTCTGGGCAACTCAGCGCGTCGGATACCTGAGCGCCGAGAAGAGGAAGCATGGCGGATCCCGGGAGCTGGACGACGAGATCCGCGAGCTTGGAGAGCGCTATGGAATTCCGACTGAGTTCTCTTCCTATCTCGTGCTCGAGCCAGGGATGAATCCGCAGCTGATGGACGCAAGGCGGCGGTCAGCCGGCCGGGGCATTGTTCTGCGCGGAAGCGCCGGAGCATCCAGAGGCGCGGCTCCAGCCACTGCTTCACCGTCGGCCGATCGAGCGTTCGAGGCCGCCAAGACGTCGTCGGCGCAGCGCTCGGCCACCAACATGGCGGCAGTCGATTCACTGAGCGGACTCAGGGATGAAGCGGGAATTCGCCGCATTGGGAACATGACCTTCGTTCTTCAGGGTGGCGTGTGGACCGACGCACGGCTCCGGAAGGACGCGCCGGTGCTCAAGGTGAAGCCGTTCTCCGATGCGTACTTCAAGCTGATCGAGACGATGCCGGAGCTGCGCGAAGCGTTTGCCTTCAGCGAGAGGCTGATAGTCTCGGGACGCTCGATGACCATCGAGCTCGCCGCTGACGGGAAGGAGCAGCTCAGCGAGCGCGACCTGGATATGCTCAGAGATCGCTGGTGAGCATGTGACCGACGTCGAACGTCTCTTTCGAACCTACAACACCGCACTCGTGCGCTATCTGACCCGCAGGCTGGGCGATCGTGACTGGGCGGAAGAGGTTGCTCAGGAGACGTTCGTGCGCGCGCTCAGGCAGACTTCGATCGAGAACGAGCGCGCGTGGTTGTTCGCTGTCGCAACGAACCTGGTGAGAGATGAGGCTCGGAAGGACATGAGACGCCGAAAGCACCTGGCACTTCTCGCTGAAGAGGAGAAGGACTCGGTGAGCGAGCCGCACGAGACGACGCTGGAGAGAGCGCAGGAAGCGGCGATGGCTCGGAAGGCCGTTGACGCACTCGCCGAGCGTGACAGGCTGGCGCTCCTGATGCGCGAAGAGGGGCTGGACTACAACGAGATAGCCGAGGCTCTGGAGCTTTCGCCGGGTTCGGTCGGCACTACGCTGTCGCGTGCGCGCCGCCGTCTGGTGGAGAGCTACGAGTCACTGCAGAAGAGCCGGGAAGAGAGGGAGAAAAATGCGGCATCCTGATGAAGGAATGATTCATTCGTGGCTCGACGGCGCGCTGAGCGCGGAAGAGGCAACGCAGATGGAGTCACACGTCGCCACGTGTCCAGGCTGTGCGACAGCTGTTGCCGAGGCGAGAGGGTTCATCGCTGCGTCGTCACGCATCCTCACCGCGCTCGATGACGTTCCGCGGGGAGTGTTGCCGGCCGTATCGGCCCCGAAGCGGGATCTCCGTGTTTTCTGGCGCGCGGCGGCCGCGATGCTGGTCGTGGCGGGCGGAAGTCTCGTCGTGATGCG
>JBGTEZ010000199.1:0-6816 GCA_041747535.1 Gemmatimonadaceae bacterium | reverse complement strand
CTGGGCGGCGCCACCAACGCCTTGCTCGCCATCGGCGAGCAATCGGCGAAGGGGCACCTCATCGGCGCGTTGCGGGGAGTCGAGGCGCTGCGCGACCGGCACTTCAAGCAGTGCGAAAGCCTCCTCGGCAACTCCGAGGCTGCCTCGGACGTTCAGGCGGAGATGAGCGCAACCTTCGACGAGCTCGCGAGCCTGGCTGAAGCGCTGTCGGTGCTCGGTCACGCGACGCCACGCAGCTTCGACGCGATCGCGGCATTTGGAGAGCAGCTTTCGTCACACCTCGTCGCGGCATTCTTCACGCTGCGCGGGCTTCCGGCTGAGCACGTAGACGCCAGGGATGTGTTTGTCACCGACGACAATTACATGGCGGCGGAGCCGCAGATCGATGCGATCGCCGACCGCGCCCGAGATATCGTGCTTCCGCTGCTCGAGAGCGGGAAAGTACCGGTGATGGGCGGTTTCATCGGGCGCACCGCCAAGGGTGTCACCACCACGCTCGGGCGCGGTGGCTCGGACTACAGCGCGTCGCTCCTCGGTGCGGCGCTGCACGCCGACTCGATCGAGATCTGGACCGACGTCGAGGGCATGCTCACCGCGGACCCGCGTATCGTGAAGGGATCACAGCTGATCGAGCAGATCCGGTTCGACGAAGCATCGGAGCTGGCGTCGTTCGGCGCCAAGGTTCTGCATCCCAATACCATCGCTCCTGCGGTTCGTCTCGGGATTCCCGTGTTCATCTACAACTCGAGGAATCCGGGAGGGAAGGGCACCCGCATCACTTTCGACGCGCCGCGTCGCGCGGTCAGCGCGATCGCCGGCAAGAGCGGTGTGACAGTGGTGAAGGTTGCCGCCGCCAAAATGCTGTTCGCGCGCGGCTTCCTCAGGCGCGTGTTCGACATCTTCGAGCGCAACGGTGTATCGGTCGATGTCGTTGCGACGTCGGAGGTCTCCGTCTCAGTCACCGTCGATGATCCTTCGGGGCTCGAGTCGCTGATCGTCGAGCTTGCCACGCTTGGCGATGTATCGGTGGAGCGCGACCGCGCGATCGTGGCGGTGGTGGGCGCCGCGATCAGCGACGACAGCGCGGCGATGGGCCAGGCGGTTGGCGCGCTGGCCGGCCTCAAGATTCACATGATGTCCCTGAGCGCGACTGGCATAAATCTGACCATCATCGTCGACGGCGATCAGCTGAATGCATCGCTCGAGCGCCTGCACGCGCAATTCTTCGGCGGAAAGGAATGACGGCGCGCCGGATTGCCATCATCGGCGATGGGAAAATGGGAACCAGTGTCGCGCAGGTTGCGCGGGAACAGGGATGGGAGGTGACTGCCGTCCTCGGACTCAAGGAGAGCAACGGCGGCAAGGGGATCACCGCATCGGCGCTTGGCGGGCCGGATGTCGCGGTCGAGTTCACCGAGCCGGGAGCGGCCGCCGCGAACATTGCGGCATGCCTGCGCGCAAAAGTGCCTGTCGTCGCCGGGACTACTGGCTGGTACGACTCCCTGCCCGAGCTCGCCAAGCTGGCGCGTGAGACGGGGACGGGACTCCTCTGGTCTCCCAATTTCTCGCTGGGCGTGAATGTCTTTCTCGAGGTGGCGCGCTACGCCGCCGCGCTCATCCGGGCCAGCGAAGGCTTCGATGCTCACATCGTGGAGATCCACCACACGCGGAAGAAGGACGCGCCATCAGGGACCGCGAGCGCGATCGCAGTCGCCGCGACGGAGGGGCTTGGCCGACCCGTTCCCATCACCAGCATCAGGACCGGTGAGGTTCCCGGCACCCACGAGCTGATCTTCGACGGGCCCCACGAGCAGCTCACCGTGACTCATGTCGCGCGCGACCGGCGCGTATTTGCGGAAGGAGCGGTGCGCGCCGCCGGTTGGCTGGTCGGGAAATCGGGGGTATTTACGATGCGCGACGTCCTCCGCGGTGAAACACCGGCTAGGGCGAAGACGTAATTCAGGAATAGCACCAAGTCCTTCCCGGAGGTTGAACATGTCCCGTCGTCACGCCCTCGTCGTGCTCGCCACGCTGTCTTCGTTCGGCGCAGCTTGCCGCGGCGCCCCGGATTCGGATCCAATACCCGCCGCAATTCCGGGATCGTACGTCTACGCCGCGAGTGGTGCAACGCTCAAGAAACCGTGGCAGTTCGCCGCGAAGCTGGAGCTGGCGAGGGACGGCACGTTCGAGCTCACGCTCGACAAGACCGTGGACGGCGCAAAGGACCCGACCGAGAAAACGAGGGGGACGTACATCGTCTCCGGCGACAAGGTCTGGATTACGGGCGTCGAGGGCGGAAGAAAGAACAGGGACCGCCACGCTCTCGTGATAAAGGCCGATTCCCTCGTCGGCCAGATCGACTGGTCAACCCATATCGTGCTGCGTGGACTTGGCGCGCCCGACCCCGTCTTCGTGAAGCAAGGCGCGACGTAGCGCCGAAGGTCCGTGCCGCGCACGGTTAGCGCGGCTCTGATGGAGCCGCGTACATTAAGCACGTTCGATGCTTTTCCCGCTTACGGGAAATGTCCCACGTGGAGGTTCGATGGACGCAGAGCGGCTCACGGGGTGCGGAACCGCCCTCGTCACCCCCTTTACGGCATCGGGTGAGCTGGACGAGCGCTCGCTCAGGTCGTTCGTCGACTGGCAAATCGAGAGCGGCGTTCATTTTCTCGTTCCGTGCGGCTCGACCGGCGAAGCGGCGACGATGACGGGCGCGGAGCACCGGCGAGTGGTCGAGATCACCGTCGAACAGGCCGCGGGACGAGTACCGATCGTTGCCGGAGCAGCGTCGAACGATACCAAAAAGGCGATCGCGCTCTCGCGGGAGATGGAGAGCGTGGGTGCGACCCACCTGCTCCATGCGTCGCCGATGTACAACAAGCCGCCGCAGCGCGGAATAGTCGCGCACTTTCGGGCGATCGCCGACGCCGTCGGGATTCCAATCATCGTTTACAACGTTCCTGGACGCACCGGCAGCAACGTCGAAGCGGCGACCACGCTCGAGCTGGCCGAGCACGAGAACATCGTCGCGGTAAAGGAGGCGTCAGCGAACCTGACGCAGATCGGCGAGATAATTCGTCACCGTCCCGCGCGCTTCTCGGTTCTGTCGGGAGACGATCCACTCACCCTTCAGGTGATGGCGGACGGCGGCGACGGAGTGATCTCCGTCACGTCCAACGCCGCGCCCAGGCTGGTTGCCAGACTCACCGAGCTGTGCGCGGCGGGAGATTACGCGGCGGCGAGGGAAGTACACCACCAGCTCGCGGCATGGACTGCTGCCGCGTTCGTCGAATCGAATCCGATCCCGGCGAAGGCCGGCCTCGCGATGATGGGGAAGATGCTCAACGTGGTGCGCCTGCCCCTCGTTCCGCTGGCGTCGAAGTTTGAAGCCACCGTTCGCGCCTCACTCGCGTCGATCGGTGCGTTGACCACATGAGATCAGCGGGATCGGTGGGGGCGGGGGCGGGGGGCCTGGATCTCGAAAAGCGCATCGAAGCGCTCGCCGCGCTCGCGCCGGGAACAAAGCTTCCACGAGATGCGCGTCGGACAGTCGACGAGCTCCTCGATGCGCTGGAAGCCGGCACGGTGCGATCCGCCGTCATGCATCCCGAGACCGGCGACTGGCGAGCAGTGCCCTGGGTGAAGCGCGGCATTCTCCTCGGCTTTCGCGCCGGAAAGGTCGTCGACATGTCGATGGGAGCCGGCGGAGGCGTGCGACTGTCCTTCTTCGACAAGGACACCTATCCACCGCGACCCATCAACAGCTCCGATGGAATCCGGATCGTTCCCGGCGGCTCGAGTATCCGCCGCGGCGCTTACGTCGCAAGCGGCGTGGTTTGCATGCCCCCGATGTACATCAATGTCGGAGCATATGTCGGGAAAGACACGATGATCGATTCACACGCGCTCGTCGGATCGTGCGCACAGGTAGGGGAGCGCGTGCATCTGAGCGCGGCCGCTCAGCTGGGCGGCGTTCTCGAGCCGGTCAACGCTTCTCCGGTCGTCGTCGAGGACGACGTCGTCATCGGCGGAAACTGCGGGATCTACGAGGGAACGGTCGTCAGGAAGCGGGCGGTTATCGGCGCCGGGGTCGTGCTGACGCGCGGAACTCCGGTGTTCGACCTCGAGCGCGAAACGATTCACCGCGCCGAAGGAGATCGTCCGCTGACGATCCCGGAGAACGCGGTGGTGGTGCCGGGTGCGCGGGCAGTGAAGGGGCAATGGGGAAAGAGCCAGGGAATCTCCCTCCAGACTCCCGTGATCGTGAAATACCGGGACGAAAAGACCGACGCCGCAACGGCACTTGAGAGCTGGCTCAGGTGAGAGTGCACGGTTCGGTGCGGATGCCGGGCGACAAGTCGATCTCGCATCGCGCACTCATCCTCTCGTCCCTGGCCGCTGGCGAGTCCGTGATTCGCGGCATTCTGGATTCGGAAGACGTTGCTTCGACGGCGCGCGTGCTGCGCGCACTTGGCGTCGACATTCCATCACTTTCCGACCTGGTGCGCATTGTTGGCGTCGGTCTCCGCGGTTTGCGTCCGCCGAGGACGAGCCTCGACTGCGGCAACAGCGGAACGACGACGCGGCTCGTGGCGGGAATGGTTGCCGCGCACCCTTTTTCCGCTCGCTTCGAGGGAGATGAGAGCCTGAGCCGGCGACCGATGAAGCGAATCGCCGAGCCTCTCACGTATATGGGCGCACGCTTCGATTTCGAGCGGGGCGATGGGTTGCCGATGACGGTGCGCGGCGTCGATCTGCGCAGCATCGATTGGGACACCGGCGGATCGAGCGCGCAGGTGAAGAGTGCCGTTCTGCTGGCCGGTGTGATCGCGGGCGTCGAGGTCCGCGTCACCGAAAAGATCCGCTCGCGTGATCACACCGAGCGGATGCTGCGCGCGATGGGCGTCGATGTCGAGAACGATCGCAACCAGGTGTGCCTGCGTCCATCGCGCCGGCTCGAAGCAGTGGAGTTCGAGGTGCCCGGGGATCCGTCGTCGGCGGCGATGTTCGTGGCGCTGGCGGCGATGGCCGATGAAGGAGAGCTGGTGCTCGAGGATGTGTGCCTCAATCCCACACGCGCCGGCTTTCTGGCGGCGGTCACCCGAATGGGGGGAGACGTCTCCCGGGAGGGCGTGAGAGAAATCTCCGGCGAACAGATCGGCTCGCTCAGAGTCAGACCGGCTCCCCTCGATTCGATCAGCATTGGAGAAGCGGAGATACCGGCGATGATTGACGAGGTCCCGATCCTGGCGTGCCTCGCGGCGGGATCCGGAGTGGACCTGGAGATCACCGGAGCGGCGGAGCTGCGCGTAAAGGAGAGCGACCGCATCGCCGCCGTGGTCGAGAATCTTCTCCGCATTGGCGCCGAGGCCGAGGAGCTGCCTGACGGCCTGCGCGTGCACGGCGGGAAGAAGGAGCTGGCCGGAACGATCGACCCGCGCGGCGATCACCGCATCGCAATGGCGTTCGGGGTCCTCGGCGCGGTGCGCGGAAATCGGGTCGAGATCCAGGATGAGAAAAGTGTCGCGGTGTCGTATCCCGGTTTCTGGAGTGATCTGAAGAGGGCGGTCGCCTGAGTCAGCGCGCCCGCGTGATTGCCATCGATGGTCCGGCTGCTTCGGGAAAGTCGTCCACCGCGCAGCTCGTCGCCGACAAGCTGGGATACCTTCACGTCGATTCGGGGTCGCTATACCGCGCCGCCACCGCCGCGGCGATCAGACGTGAGAAGGATCCGGACCGCTGGGACGAAAAACTCGTGCTGGATGCCGCCCGCCCGGTGGAGCTTCGCGCTGCCCGCACCGCCTGCTATCCGGTGTTGGACGGCCGCAGCGTGGATGATGAGATTCGCGGTGACGCCGTGACCCGGAGCGTCTCGCGCGTCGCGCAGATGCCGGCGGTGCGCGAATGGGTGAATGATCTGGTGAGGCGGAGCGCTCAGAACCGGAACGTCGTTGTGGACGGACGCGACATGGGAACCGTCGTCTTTCCCGATGCCGATCTAAAGATCTTTCTCGTCGCCGACACCCGTGAGCGTGCGCTCAGGCGTCTCAGGCAGCGCGGCCACGACGACACGTCGGAACAATCGGTTGCGGACGAGGCTATACGTATCAGTGAGCGGGATGCGCGGGACGCGCGGCAAACCATTCCGGCGCCGGACGCTGTCATAATTGACACGACTGCCCTCACGCAGCCTGAGCAGGTAGAGCAGATTGTGACACTCTCACGGCAGCGCGCTTAGGGCGCGGGGCACATGTTGTTTCTGGCCAACAAAGGACTGGCTGATGCGGAGATTCACGGATCGGGCGGGGGTGGATTGGACGGCATTCGAGTCCGTGCGGCCGGGAGGGCTCCCCGACCGCAGGGCGAAGCCCGCCATCGTGTCCGTTGCCTTCCAGTGCGACGATGGCAGTGAGGTCGCGATGGACCTGCCCGTTGGCGCTCTCGACGGGCTCAGCGATGAAGAGCTGATCCTGCTGTTGACCAAGGGACTCAAGTAGCGCTGCGGACTGCGGCCTAACTGCGGACTAACGCCAGGCTTCCCGCCACCGGCTGAGTGCCACCTGCAGCCAGCCGTATGAGCTCCCGCGGTTCGGTTGTTGTCCGCAGTCCGCAGTTGGTCCGCAGTCCGCAATAAAATCCTACCTTCGCACCCCGTGATTTCTCCTCCAATCCGCGTGCGCCGCCCGTGAAGTTGACCCGAGCCAGCGACTGATCTACATTAAAAGGCTCGATTCGAACGCATCCAACCCTTTAACCAGCAACATGATAGACTCCCCCACCGATACAGAAACCCCAACCGGCACGACGCTGACTGCG
>JBGTEZ010000198.1:0-6544 GCA_041747535.1 Gemmatimonadaceae bacterium | reverse complement strand
TCTCCTCTGGTGGGCGATTCGTAATGGTGGCGGTCTCGGCAACATTCTCCAGCAGTCACAGCGCCTTCAGGGTGGCAGCGCGAATTTCTGGGTGCTGTTTCCGGCCGCCCTCACCGCCAATGTCGGCTACTGGGCGACACTGAGCCTAAACATTCCCGACTTCACGCGCTACGCGAAGAGCCAGAGGTCGCAGGTGCTCGGACAGGCTTTGGGATTGCCTACAACCATGACCGCCTTCGCGTTCATCGGCGTAGCGGTGACGAGTGCCACAATCGTGATCTTCGGTGAGGCGGTCTGGGATCCAATCGTTCTCATCAGCAGGATCGGCTCGGCCGGTGTGATCATCCTCGCGGCTCTCGTCGTTCTCACGGCGCAGCTGACGACCAACATGGCAGCGAACGTCGTCTCGCCCTCGAACGATTTCTCCAACCTGAGCCCGCGGCGCATCAGCTACGTCACCGGCGGTCTCATTACCGCCGTGCTCGGTGTATTGATGATGCCGTGGAAGCTTTATTCCGACGCGGCGGCCTACATCTTCACCTGGCTACTGGGCTATTCGAGCCTGATGGGCGCGCTCGGCGGAATTCTCATCGCGGACTACTGGGTCGTCAGGAAACAGCGCCTGTCGGTGGACGATCTGTATCGAGAGCACGGGGAATACAGTTATCGGAATGGTTTCAACCCGTGCGCGATCATCGCGCTCGTGCTGTCGATCGCGCCGGTTGTTCCCGGCTTTCTGCGCGCGGTTACGACGCCTGGCGGAATGGTGGCCAACCCGAATTTCTTCGACCGAGTCTATTCGTACGCATGGTTCGTGACTTTCGCGCTGAGCTTCGCCATATACTGGTTGTTAATGAGGAGCGACGCGGAAACGGCGGCGCCACCAACATGAGCTTAGGGAGTACAGCATGCCTCGTGTCGTAAAAGCCGGCTTGATCCAGGCCACCCACGCGTGCGCTACCGACGAGCCGCTCGAGAAGATTCGAGAGGCAAACATCGAGAAGCATCTGAAGATGCTCGACCAGGCCGGCCGCGATGGCGTGCAGATCATCTGCATGCAGGAGATCTTCACCGGCCCCTACTTTTGCGCCGAGCAGAACACGCGGTGGTACGACTCGGTCGAGAGGATACCGGACGGGCCGACGACCAAGCTGATGCAGGAGGTCGCAAAGCGGCACTCGATGGTCATCGTCGTCCCGATCTACGAGGAAGAGGGCACGGGTGTCTACTACAACACCGCCGCCGTGATCGACGCGGACGGAACGTACCTCGGCAAGTACAGGAAGAACCACATCCCGCACTGCGGGCCGGGGTTCTGGGAGAAGTTCTACTTCAAGCCGGGGAATCTCGGATACCCGGTGTTCAAGACTCAGTACGCGGACGTGGGTGTCTACATCTGCTACGACCGCCATTTCCCGGAAGGAGCGCGCGAGCTTGGACTCGCCGGCGCCGAGATCGTGTTCAATCCCTCGGCGACCGTCGCGGGGCTGTCAGAATATTTGTGGAAGCTGGAGCAACCGGCCCACGCGGTTGCGAACGCGTTCTTCGTCGGCGCGATCAATCGCGTCGGCTTCGAGAAGCCGTGGAACATCGGCGAGTTCTACGGGCAGAGCTACTTCTGCGATCCGCGCGGAAAGATCGTGGCGGAGGCGGCTCGCGATCGCGACCAGCTGATTACGGCGGAGCTCGATCTCGACCAGATTCGCGAGGTGCGGAACGTGTGGCAGTTCTACCGGGATCGACGGCCGGAGACGTACTCTGGATTGTGTAAACTTTAGAGACGTTAACAACAACTTACGACTACCGGCCGGGGGCCCTGGGCGTGCCGGCCGTGGGGCTCCGGGCAGGAGAAACAACTTCTTGGGCAATGGCACGCGGCCCAAGGCCGGCACGCCGACGGCCCCTGGCCGGTAGTCGTAAGTTGTAGTTTAGCTCGTCGATGCTACCGACCGGCACCATCTGCAATTGACCTCAAGCGAACTGGATTCCAAAATGACCGATCGCACCGCTGTTCAGACCCCGAGCGCAGGTTCTCGGCAACTTGCCGATCTTTTCGCGATCCTGCTGGGCATGTCGCTACTCGGAATGGCGTTCTATGGCGGCTCGATGATCGCGACCGGTGAGAGCCAGGAGATCCGATATGGCGGGCTCGTGTGGCTCGTCTACTTCGTTACCGGTAGCGTGGCGCTGGTCGCGACGGGCTTTGCGCAGTATGAGCGATACCAGACACTCGCCCGCATCGTGCTCGCTGTCGATGGATTGGTGTTGCTCGCTGGCCTCGTCGCGTTCAACACCTTCGGGGTGCGAGCACTTTTGACCGTCGCGTTGCCAGGCGTGGTATTGATCGCACTGTCCCGATTCCTCGGACCGTTGCCGGCCGGCCCGCGAAACACCGGCGACGGCCGGTAATCAGCGCTTCGCCCGGATCGACTGATGACCCAGCGCGACTTCGCGATCGACAGCGACATCAGGCGTGCTTCAACGCTGCCGGGTCGTGTTTACTCCGATGCCGAGTACTTCGAGCTGCAAAAGGACCGCGTCTTCGCGCGGAGCTGGCAATGGGTGGGTGATGCGTCGAGAGTGCGCGCGCCCGGTCGGGTGTTTCCCTTTATCATGCTCGAGGGATCGCTCGACGAGCCGCTCGTTCTGACCGCTGACGACCAAGGGGTCGTTCGCTGCCTCTCCAACGTCTGCACACACCGCGGCGCGATTGTGGTCGAGGGTGAGGGGCATCTCAAGTCTCTTCGGTGCCGCTATCACGGCCGCCGCTTCGGACTTGACGGGAAGTTCGTATCGATGCCCGAGTTCGACACGACGGAAGGATTCCCCTCCGAGAAGGACAGTCTGCCCGCTCTGCCTCTCGAGCGCCTCGGACCGCTGCTCTTCAGCGGGCTCGCGCCCGAGATGGCGTTCGACGAGTGGATCGCTCCGGTAAGGGAGCGAGTCTCCTGGATGCCGCTCGAGCATTTCGTGCGGGATGGCGCCGGCTCGCACGATTATCTGATCAACGCCAACTGGGCGCTCTACTGCGACAACTATCTCGAGGAATTCCACATCCCGTACGTGCACGCGGGGCTGTCCGAGCAGCTCGATTACTCGAGCTATCGTACGGAGCGGTTTCGTTACGGGAATCTCCAGCTCGGCATCGCCAAGGCGGGTGAGCCGGCTTTCGATCTCCCCGCCGGACATCCGAATCATGGTGAGCGCGTAGCGGCGTTCTATTTCTGGTTGTTCCCCAATCTCATGCTCAACTTCTACCCCTGGGGTCTGTCGCTCAACGTCGTCGCGCCTTTGGGCGCCGGACGCACCAGGGTATCGTTTCACTCCTACGTATGGAACGCGGCGCTCCGCGAATCGGGCGTGGGCGCCGGCCTGCATCGGGTCGAGATGGAAGACGAAGAGGTCGTCGAGTCGGTGCAACGGGGCGTGCGCTCACGTTTGTACGACCGCGGCCGTTACTCGGAACGGCGCGAAGTCGGAACACACCATTTCCACGAGCTTCTCGCCGACTTCATGCGGCGTCCGCCCGCGAGCCGTTGATCCGCGCGACTGACGCGGGAACAGACGCCACCCTGTCAACCTGACTCAATGACAACTGACGAAGGGCTGATTCGGGCGGTGGGCGTCCGCGGGCTCACTGCGGGCATAATCAACTACACGATCGGCGCGGGGATCTTCGTGCTTCCCGCCGTGGTCGCCGCCCGGGTAGGTGGCGCGGCTCTCCTCGTATACCTGATCTGCGCCGTCGCGATGGGGTTGATCGTGTTCTGCTTTGCCGATGCCGGCAGCAGGGTCTCCCTGTCCGGGGGCACGTACGCGTATGCACAGGTTGCATTCGGTCCGTTCATTGGATTCGTCGTCGCCACCTCGCTCTGGTTTGGCTCAACCGTGCTCGCCAGCGCTGCGATCGCGAACATTTTCGTCGACACACTGGCGCAGATCTCCCCGCGGCTGGGGGATCCGGTCGTCCGGAACGGAACACTGGTGCTGATGTACGCCGTTCTGGCGGCGGTCAACATCCGCGGCGTGAGGCTGGGCAGCGGGATGGTGCAGGCCGTGACTGCGGCAAAGCTGACGCCGCTGCTGATTCTGGTAGGCGTCGGATTGTTTGCGATCAACGGAGCGAACCTCGAGTGGCCGGGCATGCCTCCCGCCGGCGAAATCGCGCGCACCTCCGTAATCCTGATTTTTGCCTTCCTCGGCATCGAGTCGGCACTTACGCCGAGCGGTGAAGTGCGTGATCCGGCGCGAACGGTGCCACGGGCACTGTTCGCCGGTCTCACCGCCGTGACTCTCATTTACATGGGCTTGCAGATCGTTGCGCAGGGCGTTCTGGGCGCCGAGCTTGCCACGAGCACGAGGGCTCCACTGGCAGAGACCGCCCGGCGCGTAATCGGAAGCGGGGGCCAGACGCTGGTCATTCTTGGCACCGCCATCTCGACCTTCGGCTATGTCGCGGGCGACATGCTGGCGGCGCCGCGCGGGATTTACGCGCTCGGGCGCGACCGGCTGCTGCCAAAGGCAATCGGGTCGGTCCACTCGCGATATCGCACGCCGCACGTGGCCATTCTTCTGCACGCCGCGCTCTGTCTCGGCTTCGCGCTCACGGGCAGCTTCGAGAAGCTCGCGGTCCTCGCGGTAATCGCGACTCTCATCGTTTATCTCATCTGTTGTCTCGCCGCGATCCAACTTCGCCGCCTCGACATCCGCGACCAGGGGGCTGTTCCGTTCAGGATTCCCGGCGGGCCCGTAATTCCGATCCTAGCCTCGGCGATGGTGGTCTGGCTGATGACCGCCTCGACGCGACAGGAGGTCCTGGCGATGGGGGCGATGCTCGTGGCTGAGGCCGTTGTCTTCATCGCCATGCGGGCCAACCGGAACCGTGTCAGCCGCTAGAGCGGCTCCAGCTCACGAGTTCTCCGGCGGGACAAGGGACGGTTGTCATGCTCTTGAGCGCGCTGTCCGCCGCGTCGGCCGCCTTGTTCCACTCGAACCAGCGTCGGTGGTTTGCTGCCTTTCCGCATTTGAGAGAGAGCTCCACACTGTCGCCGACGATCGATCCGATCTCGCGCCGCCGCGCGATCAGCGTCGGAGCGCCATCCGCTGACAGCCTGCGAGCGTAGGAGAGGTCGAATTTCCCCGACTGGGCGGCGCGGTCGATGTTCCGGTTGATTATCCACGCGTCGTAGTTCCAGAACAGCAGGAGTGTGAGGATGGCAAGTCCGATGACGGCCGCTCGCCTTCCGAACGCGATCGATACCGAGCCTCGCCACACCTCGAGCCCAAGCGCCACGAGTGCGAGCGCGATGCCGATCATGTAAGTCTGTGCGAAGAGACGGTCAGTGGTGAAACCGTAGGCTTCCTCGTAGAGAACCACCCGCCGGAAAGCGGAGAAGAGCACGATTTCCAGGGCGACCAGCGCTGCGAGCTCGAGGTTTACCAGGGACAGCCTTCGCCCGCCGTCAGGTTCCTTCGGTCGTACCGCTTCCAGGACCAGGATTACGGCGCCGACAAGCGTCACCGCCACCGAAAGCTCCGCGAATCCCTGCCGCGCGTACTCGGCGAACGTCACCCCGCTGCCGACGGCGGCGGGTGGAGAGCCAAACAGGTAAGAGACCTGGAGAATGACGAACAGCCAGAGGACCGCGGTAACCGCGATCATCACCATTCTCTGCTCGGTCATCCCGAGGGTGGCGCGCCAGGAGAGCGCGACCGGCGGTCGGGCCTCTGATTGTCTCGCCGCTATCGAGTTTGCGCCAAGGGTCAGCGAGAGCACGACCAGGAAGAAAACGGCGCGCCCGGAGATCCAGTCCGGCAGGATGCTGGCGATCCCGGACCAGGCCCAGGCAAGGGTCGGGTCAGCGTTGCGCAGGAGCGCGACCAGGATGACGACGAGCGGAACCGTCAGAAGAAGCCCGCGCAAAACCGGTTGGGCGCGCGTAGATGAGACCGCGCGGGGCGCGGTCGCGGCCTCGCGAACCGTCGCCGTCCACACGCGGAGGGGGGCAAGGATGGGAACCCTTGGAAGCAGCCAGAACGAGAGTGAGCTCCAGGCCCGTGTCCCGGTGACGATCATGGCCAGACCCAAAAGCATTCCCACACTGAGGAAGACCAGGACGTGCTTGAATTCGTTGGCGGTGAATGCGGTCGCGGAGGCGATCAACGTCGCCCACGCCACCAGGATCAGTACGGGCCGGTCGACCGCCAGCCCGGAAAGTTTGCGGGCAACGATCAGGGCTGCGGCGGCTGACGCCACCCAGAGTACCCAGTTGATCCCTGGCGAGGCGTCGTAGAGGATCGCGGCGCCAAGGAAAGCAGACGCGAGCGCGGCGATCCAGACGGCCGCGATCGCGGGACGGTGTGCGGTGGTAGTTTCCATGCAGAGTACTTTACAACACAAAGTCGAATCGCGCAAGACCGGTTAATCCTTCGCACCCAGCTCGCACCTTCTGGGGTCAAGGCGGGACTCCCCCCGCCGCCTACCGGCATCTCCGTATGGGGAGGTGAGAGTACCCGCTTCGGCGGCTAACGCGCTTACACGCTG
>JBGTEZ010000197.1:0-2306 GCA_041747535.1 Gemmatimonadaceae bacterium | reverse complement strand
AGGGGCGCTTCGAGCGGGATGGCGACGTGCGCAACGTAGTCGGCAAGCGCTTCACCGATCTTCCGGTCGGAAGGCTTACTCATGCTGCCCGCAGCTTTCACTGACGGATTGTCTTATGTCCGCTCGCCGCAACGGTGCACCGCCGCTGGTGCGTCGGGATGGGACTCTGCTTCGCCGGCTACTCGCTTACACGCTGCGAGCCTCGCCCTTGTCGTGAGGGATGGCGCGGTGTGCAGTCATGGAGGGCGAGTCTCTTGCTACGCGAGATGCCGGCTGCGCAGAATCCCATCCCGACTCCCCATCGGGTGCACCGTTGCGGCGAGAGTCCGTCTGGGAGCGTGTCAGTGAAGGCTGCGCGCTCGTCGTGTCCGCGACGGGAGATCGCGTGCACGCTCCCCGCTATTCCCGCACGCCAGCCAGTCGAGGTCCAAGGGACTG
Organism: Gemmatimonadaceae bacterium; assembly: GCA_041747535.1. Classification (GTDB taxonomy): domain Bacteria; phylum Gemmatimonadota; class Gemmatimonadetes; order Gemmatimonadales; family Gemmatimonadaceae; genus UBA4720. The sequence goes on along the minus strand of JBGTEZ010000197.1, from coordinate 1,868 downwards.
CACCGTCGTTTCGAGGCTTTGTAAGGGGAGGCGAGGGTGTTCTCGCAGGCGCTTTCAGCGAGCGACCAGGAGACCCGCGACCGAGCGGAGCGAGGGAGCGTAGTTAGGGGCTCCGCCCGAGCGAGCTTAGCGCCGAAGAGGACTCCCTCGCCTCCCCCTACACGGACCTCGAAACGGCGTTGCAGTCGCTTGCAGCCATGACTTACTCGCGGTTATCGTAGGACTGATGGGGGGCAAACCGGATAGCGCGCGCCATTTCGCCAGTGACAACTGGGCGGGGGCGCATCCCGAAGTTCTCGCCGCTCTTTCCGCCGTCAACAGCGGGCATCTCCCTTCATATGGGCGCGATTCCTACACGCGTGACGCGGTCGCGCGCATCACCGCTGAAGTCGGGGATGGCGAAGTGTTCTTCGTTTTCAGCGGAACCGCCGCAAATGTGCTCTGTCTTCAGAGCATGGTGCGCGCCCACCAGGCGGTGATCTGCGCCGATACGGCGCACATCCATACGTCGGAGTGCGGCGCGGCGGAGAAGCAGATCGGCTGCAAGCTGCTGCCGATCCACGCGTTGAATGGAAAGATCACCGTCGCCGGCATCGAAGCCCACCTCCACCATATTGGCGACGAGCACCACGTTCAGCCCCGCGCGATCTCAATCACCCAGGCGACCGAATACGGAACGGTCTACACGGCAAGGGAAATCAGAACAATTGCGGATTTCGCGCATTCGACCGGACTGCTGCTCCACATGGACGGCGCCCGCCTGTTCAACGCGGCCGCCAGCCTCGATGTCTCACTCCGCGCAATCACCAAGGATGCGGGAGTCGACGCGCTTTCTCTCGGCGGGACGAAGAACGGTCTGATCGCGGGCGAGGCCGTCGTTTTCTTCAATGAGCGGCTGGCCGACGACTTCGAGTTCCGCCGCATGCAGGGAATGCAGCTCGCGTCGAAGATGCGGTTCATCGCCGCGCAGTTCACGGCGTTGCTCACCAACGGTCTCTGGAAGAGAAGCGCAACGCACGCCAACCGAATGGCAAAGCTGCTCGGTGAGCAGCTGTCGGACATTCCCGGTGTGAAGCTTACACAGTCCGTCGAAGCGAACGCGGTCTTTGCCACGATCCCGCCCGCCATCGTCCCGTCGCTCCAGGAGGCATGCTATTTCCATATATGGAACGAGGCGGCGTCAGAGGCGAGGCTGATCACGTCGTTCGACACCACCGAAGCGGACGTCATGGAATTCGCCGCCCTCGTGCGGGAGGCGGTAACACAGCAGAAGGGGGCTAAAAAGTGGATCTGAAAGAAGCGGCGGTGCTCGTCACCGGCGGAAGCTGCGGGATCGGTTTCGAGACGGCGCGGCTGCTGCGCGAGCGCGGAGCGCGGGTGGCCATCTGCGCCAGGCACGAAGACTCGCTGAACGCGACTGCGACCCAGCTCGGAGTCATTCCAATCATCGCCGACGTCAGCCGTGAGGACGACGTGACGCGCATGATCCAGCAGGTGATCAAGGAGTTCGGGGATTACAACGTTCTCGTCAACAATGCCGGGTTCGGCGCTTTTGCGCCTCTCGTCGAGCTGACCAGCGAGGAGCTGCTTCGCGTCTGGCAGACCAACGTGCTTGGCGCCATGCTCTGCGCCCGCGAATCCGCTCGCCACTTCATCGGGCGCAGCTACGGCAACATCGTCAACATCTCATCGACGGCGGGGAGCAAGGGCTTCGCCAACGGTACCGCTTACTGCTCGAGCAAGTTCGCGGTCGGCGGGATGACGGAGTGCTGGAGAGCCGAGCTGAGACAGCACAACATCCGGGTGATGCAGGTGAATCCCAGCGAAGTGCTCACCAATTTCGGGGCTGACGAGAAAACAGTTCCCAA
>JBGTEZ010000196.1:0-8456 GCA_041747535.1 Gemmatimonadaceae bacterium | reverse complement strand
TCGTCGACACCACCCAGCTCGCGCTCGGCCGGCAGCAAGTCGTCGCGCAGCGGGAGGCGGTGGGCGCGCGAGCGACCGAAGCGGGAAGCCAGATAAGGGTGCTCGAAGTCCAGCGTGAGATCGCGCGCCGCACGTACGATCGGACGCGGCGGCTGTTCGACCAGAAGGCGGCGACGGCGCAGCAGCTCGATCAGGCCGAGCGCGATTACCGCGTGCTGGTCGCGCAGATCGGTGCGGCCCAGGCGCAAAGACAGAGTCTGGGCCAGGAAATGGCATCGGGTACCGCCCGCGTCGAGCAGATGAGGGATCAGATCGGGAAGAGCCGGATCACCAATCCCGAAGCGGGAACCGTGCTCGCCACCTACGTGCGCGCGGGAGAAGTCGTGCAGCCCGCGCAGCCCGTCTACCGGATCGCCAACCTCGATACGCTGACCCTCCGCGCCTACGTCACCGAGGGTCAGCTCTCCGCCGTTCGAATCGGCCAGAAAGTGAACGTGCACGTGGATCAGCCTGACGGAGAGCTGATCACGGTTCCGGGAACTCTGACATGGCTCGCTTCGAAGGCGGAGTTTACGCCGACGCCGGTTCAGACGCGTGACGAGCGGTCGCACCTCGTGTACGCGGTGAAGGTGCGGGTCGCGAACCCGCGAGGCGTGCTCAAGATCGGCATGCCCGCCGACCTGAGGCTCACGGCACCAGTCACGGGAACGTGACCGCAGCCGTCGAGATCAGAGCGCTCTCCAAGCGCTTCGGGGTCGTTTCCGCGCTGGAAGACATCGACCTCGAGGTAGTAGAGGGAGAGCTCTTCGGCCTGGTGGGTCCCGATGGCGGAGGGAAGACGACGCTATTTCGGATTCTCACGACCCTCATGCTTCCCGACAAGGGGGAAGCGAAGGTGCTTGGGCTGGACGTAGTGCGGGACATGTGGGCGATACGATCCCGCGTCGGATACATGCCGGGAGGATTCGCGCTCTACCCGGACCTGAGCGTGGCAGAGAATCTCGAATTCTTTGCGTCGGTCTTCGGCACCACGGTGCAGAAGGGGTACGACCTGATCGCTCCGATTTACAAGCAGATCGAGCGCTTCCGCGACCGCCGTGCGGAGGCGCTCTCAGGCGGCATGAAACAGAAGCTCGCGCTTTCCTGCGCGCTGGTGCACCGCCCAGACATCCTGATGCTCGATGAGCCCACGACAGGTGTCGACGCGGTGTCGCGCCGGGAATTCTGGGACCAGCTCGCGGAGCTCAAGGCTTCGGGCCTCACCATCGTCGTATCGACTCCCTACATGGACGAAGCGCTGCGCTGCGACCGCGTCGCGCTCATACATGGCGGGCGCATTCTCGCGATAGATCCGCCGGAAGAGATCGGAAATGAGTTCAGGCTTCCATTGCTGGCAGTCCGCGGGAGCGAGCGCTACGGGATGCTGCTGGCGTTGCGCGAGATGCCGCACGCGCATTCAGTCTATCTGTTCGGCGACGAGCTCCACTACTCGGACACTCGCGCCGACACGCCCATCGAAGAGATCTCCGATGAGCTGTTGCTGTTCCTCGCGGCGCGCGGGATCCGGGATGTCCAATCGCGTCCCGTCGTCGCGGGCATCGAGGACAGCTTCATGGAGCTCATGGGAACGGCCCCGCCCGTCGTAACGGCGGCGGCGTGAGCAGCGCGGCGTGAGCGGCACGGCGAGACCGGATCCAGCGATCGCCATCTCCACCCGTGATCTCACCCGTCAGTTCGGGGACTTCACGGCGGTAGACCACATCACCTTCGACGTCGGTGCCGGAGAGGTATTCGGATTCCTCGGCGCCAACGGCGCGGGAAAGACCACCGCGATCAAGATGCTGATCGGATTGCTGGCGCCCACCGGCGGTGAAGGCCACGTCGCGGGCTTCGACATTAGGACCGAGCGACCGGAGGTCCGCCGCAACATCGGCTACATGAGCCAGAGATTCTCGCTGTACGGAGATCTAACCGTCCGTGAGAACATCGACCTGTACGGAGGGATTTACGGCCTGTCGGACGCCCAGATAAACGATCGGGCCCACACACTCCTCGAGTCACTTGGCCTGGAAGGCAGCGCGCGCGAGCTGGTGGGACGCCTGCCTCTCGGCTGGAAGCAGAAGCTCGCGTTCTCGGTGGCACTGATCCACGAGCCGAAGATCGTTTTCCTCGACGAGCCGACCGGCGGAGTGGATCCCATCACGCGCCGGCAGTTCTGGGAGATGATTTACGCCGCCGGTGCGCGTGGGACGACGGTGTTCGTCACCACGCACTACATGGACGAGGCCGAGTACTGCGACCGGATCTCGATCATGGTCGACGGGAGAATCGCCGCCATCGGCACGCCGGGCGAGATCAAGACCCGGTTCTCCGCCACGACGGTGAGCGACGCTTTCGTTCAGCTGGCGCGCCCCGTCGGCTCGGCATGAATCGCGGCGCGCTGATCGCCTTCATGGCGAAGGAGCTGCGGCACATACTGCGCGACCGCCAGACGCTCATCGTGCTGCTGCTGATGCCGCTGGTGCAGGTGGTGCTGTTCGGTTTCGCCCTGCGCAGCGACGTGCGCGACATTCGCCTCGTCGTGATCGATCCGAGCCCGGACTACGAAACGATCGCGCTCCGCGACCGGTTTCGATCGAGCGGCCGATTCCACATCGTCGCCACGCCGCCGTCCATGGTTGCGGCCGAGCCCCTCTTCAAGAAGGGGACGGCCGACGCGGCACTGGTGTTCGCTCCGGACTTTGCCGAACAGCTCGGGCGGGGCGAGCCCGCACGCGTGCTGCTGGTGATCGACGCCTCCGACCCGAATACGGGAACGACGATTCAGGGATACGTCCGCGCGGTCATAGCGATGCACGAAGCGGAGCTGAGCGCCCGGCAGCCGCGGCTCCGGATCGTTCCCGAGACGCGAATGCGATTCAATCCGACGCTCGAGAGCGTGAATCTGTTCGTGCCCGGCCTCATCGCGCTGGTGCTGACGCTCGTTTCTGCGTTGATGACGGCGATATCCCTTTCCCGGGAGAAGGAGCGCGGGACTCTCGAGGTTCTTCTGGTGTCGCCGCTTCGGCCCTGGCAGATCATCGTCGGCAAGGTGCTTCCGTATCTGGCGCTCGCGTTCGCGAATGTCGTCACTGCGCTCGTCGCGGCGTGGCTCGTGTTTCACGTACCGTTTCGCGGAAGCCTGCCACTCCTGCTGGCCGAGAGCATCCTCTACTCGATCGTGTCGCTCGCGCTCGGCGTGCTGATCGCGGCAAAGACTCCGTCTCAGCGCGCCGCAATGCTGGCGGCGATGCTCGGCACGCTGTTGCCGAGCACGATGCTGTCGGGAATGGTTTTCCCGATCGCGAGCATGCCGGGCTGGCTGGTGCCGTTCACCTACATCGTGCCGGCACGGTGGTTCATCGTGATCGCGCGCGGCATCATGCTCAAGGGCGTTGGGCTGGAGCACCTGTGGCTCGAGACACTGGTGCTGGTCGTGATGATGACGGTGCTGATGGTCGCGGCTGTTCGCAGCTTCAAGCCCAGGCTCGCCTGAACGTGCGCGCGCTCCGGTTTCTCCTGCGGAAGGAATTTCTGCAGATTTTTCGCGACAGGTTCATGCTGCGCCAGATGATGATCATGCCCGTGATTCAGCTTCTGATTCTCTCGAGCGCGGCGACTTTCGAGATCAAGAGCGCCCAGCTCTACGTCGTCGACCTCGATCACAGCCAGATGTCGCGCGGGCTGGTCGACAGGCTCGAGGCAGGCGGACGGTTCGTGGTCGCGGCGGCCTCGCCGTCGATGGGTCTCGCCAACGAGGCCATGCTCGCGCGAGAGGTCGGAATGATTCTGGTCGTTCCCCCTGATTTCGAGCGGGACCTGGTGCGCACGCGAGAGGCGCATGTGCAGCTGATTCTCAACGCCGAGGATGGGGCGGCGGCGGGAGTGACGCAATCGTACGCCGCGCAGATCATACGCGCCTATGCGGCCGAGATTGGAGCCGGGCTGGCGCCATCGGTATCCAGTGTCGGATCGGTGGAGCTCAGCACCCGCGGCTGGTACAATCCGGAGCTCGACTACCGTGATTTCATGGTGCCCGGGATCCTGGTACAGCTCGTCACGGTGATCGGAACGCTCATGACGGCGATGAACATCGTCCGCGAGAAGGAGATCGGGACACTCGATCAGCTGAGCGTGACGCCGCTCTCACAGGGAGCATTCATCACGGCGAAGCTGATTCCCATGTGGGTCATCGCCATGTTCGAGCTGGCCATCGGCCTTTTGATCGCGAGATTCGTGTTTCACGTGCCGATGGTCGGCAGCATCGTGCTGGTGTTCGGCGCGGCGGCGGTTTACCTCGTCGCGGCGCTCGGCATTGGATTGTGGGTTTCGACGCTGGCCGAGACACAGCAGCAGGCGATGTTCGTGACCTTTTTCATCATCATGACCTACCTGCTCATGAGCGGCCTGTTCACTCCGATCAGGGCGATGCCCCAGTGGGCGCAGTGGCTCACGGAGCTGAATCCGGTGAAGCATTTCATTCAGCTGATAAGGGCGGTGATGTTGAAGGGTGCGGGACCGGGGGACGTACTGCGCCCACTGGGTTCGCTGGCTCTTTTTGGTACGGTGGTGCTCACTCTTGCGGTCAGGAGATACGGTCGGAGGTAGCGCGGGCTGACCCGTACCAAAGCCAGCCGGTTTTTCGTAGATTGATTCGCCTCTAACGAAGGACATCCGATGACTGGATTCGCGTCGCTGTGGCTCCCGATCCTGCTGTCGTCCGTGATCGTCTTCCTCGTCAGCTCCGCGATTCACATGGCACCGCTCTGGCACAAGAACGACTATCCGAGGGTGCCGGATGAGGACCGGCTGATCAACGCGCTTCGTCCGCTTGCCTTGCCTCCTGGCGACTACCTCGTCCCGCGCGCGAGCGGTGGCGCCGAGATGAAGTCGCCGGAGTTCGCGGAGAAGATGCGGACGGGGCCGAACCTGATCATCACCGTGCTTCCGAACGGACCCTGGGCAATGGGGCGGAATCTCGGAATGTGGTTCGTTTACGTGGTGGTCGTCTGCATCTTCGCGGCGTACGTGGCCGGCCGCGCGCTGCCACCAGGGTCGCCGTACCTGGAGGTATTCCGTTTCGCCGGTACTGCCGCGTTCCTCTCGTACTCAGTAGGGCTGTGGCCGATGTCGATCTGGTTTCGCCGGTCGTGGAGGCTGACGGTCTGGGGGACGGTGGACGGGTTGATATTCGCGCTTCTCACCGCGGGAGTTTTCGGGTGGCTTTGGCCACGATAGAACTACAACTGAACCGACACGCTGCCCGCTACCTGCTGAATGCTGCCCGCCATCAGCCAAACTACCCCGGGATGTTTCCTGCGCTGACCATTGCACATACAACTGCAACCTTTTCGAGCACCAGCCGCTAGTTCGTGGGCTTGCCGAGCACCGGCTCGACGTGGTTTATCAGCGGAACCCATGACGCGGCGGGAAGATCGGGCTTCTCGGCTGCGATCACGAAGTCGTTGTTGACGGCAGTGATCCGGAACCGGGTGTCGACCACGGTCAGCGATATCGAGGTCTGGGCGATGTCGTCATTCAGGTTCAGGGCCGCCGTCGCGCCCGGCATTTGCGTGACGTGATCGGCGAGCTCTCGCCAGCCTACACGCTTGGCGAAAGCCGGTCCCGAGTACCAGACATCGTCCGGAGAAGATGAGCTCCTGGGCACGTCGAATGATACGCGAATGGAGTTGACGCCGTAGCATGCCCGAATCACCCAAGATCTCGTTTTCCTACAATCCCGTCGCGCGGCGGCGTATCGCCACGTTCACCGGCAGGGTCGAAGATGCGGATCTGATCGGCGCCTACGCTGAGCTTCTCCGCGACCTCGACTACGATCACGGCGCTGACGATCTGGTTGATCTGCGTGCGATCGAGCACTTCGGCGTGACGCAGGCCGGCCTCGAGAACATCATGGCTCTTTTTGCACCGGTGGATCAGCTCGGCATCCCGACGCGCCTGGCGATCGTGGCGCCAGCTGACGAGGTCTACGGGGTTTCCCTCATGTATCAAACGCTGCGCGGCGACGATGTCCCCGAGCAGATCTCGGTCTTCCGCGATATGGGGGAGGCCGAGGAGTGGCTCAATCGCGGCGCTGCCGAGCGCGCGAAAGGTGGTGCCGAGCGGGCACGGGGCCTGAACGACTCGTCATAGCGAGTACTCAAGAAGGGAGTTCGGAGGCTAGATCGAATGCGGAAAGGACATCTGTGGCCGACTGAGTTGCTTTTCGAGTTTTGCGTTCACCGTTTTTGCGTTCTTACGACTGTGTTTTGCGTGCGGTGACGCAATAACGGATAACGCGCCAACGGTAGACTCAAAACTCAAAAAGGATCTGTAAATACGATCTTCTATATTGGATTACGGAAACGGCCGCGGTCTAGGCTGCGGCCACGGCCACGGATTGAACGAATTCTTTCCGGCGAGACCCCGCACCGCGGCCTCACGCACGCGAGGATCGCTGGAGTTGAGGAGCGCCGTCAGGTCTGCCTCGGATCGTCCGCCCGATTCCATCAGTGCCCGTATCAGCGCGCGCTGAACCTGATCGCTCTTCTCGGCGCGCAGCGCCTCACGAATTGCGGGCAACGCGTTCACATCTCCGAGCTCGCCGAGCGCCCACGCAGCCTTCACGCGTGTATCCTCGCTCGCATCCCTGAGAGCCTGCAGTAAACCCGGAGGAGCGCGCATGCCACGCCCATCGAGCTGACCGATGGCCCACGCCGCGGTTCCGCGCACGCGCGAGCTCCTGTCGTTTCCGGCAATCTGGCCCAGCGCCTCGAGCGACGTGTCGTCTTCGATCTGGGCGAGCGCCCAGACGGCCGATTCCCTCACCCGGTCATCTGCATCGGTGCGGGCCGCGTTCGCGAGCGCGCCGGTACTGGAGCGGTCTTCAATATTGCCCAGCGCCCAGGCGCTCATCTCGCGCACCCGTGAGTCGGTATCCTGGGCGAGAGCTCGCGAAAGCTCCTGCACCGCCTCACGTGACTCGATCTTGCCGAGGGCCCATGCCGCGACTCGCCGGACGGAAGGCGCGTTGTCCTGCCGCACGACCCTGATCAGAGCCGACACGGTCGCGGTTGACTCCATCCTCCCCGCGGCTACGATCGCTGCCTCGCGCACCAGCGACGATTCATCGGAGAACAGGCTCAAAAGCGGACGGAGCGCGCGCCCATCCTCGATGCGTCCGAGCGCCCACGCGGAGTTCCCGCGAACGCCCGGGCTTGCATCGCGGAGGGACCGGATGAGCGGGTCGATCGCGGATACCGGCTCGATGAATCCAAGTCCTAGCGCCGCGACTTCGCGAAGCGATGCGTCGTTGTTGGCGAGGCGCGTGATGAGGCCGCGCGAGATCGGCTCGTCTTCCTTCTGGGTGCCGAGTATCCGCACCGCCAGCTCGCGGACGCATGCATCGTCGGAAGAGAGCCCGGACATCAGGCGCTCGACATCCTCAGGCGGGAGCTTTCCCGAGTTGAGACTTAGCCGGTCGTTGACCGCGGACACGATGGCGCGCAGCGGTGTCGAGGGCGCATCGTTCCAGTCACCGCCCCATCCCCAGCGGCGGACCGACTGAGCGGCGAGCGCGCAAATCATCGGCGGCGCGCCGCGCGCTGAAGTGAGAAGAGCCGTGACATCGACCGATGGCGCTCCCTGGCCGAAGTCATCGCCGATCGCGCTGCCGAATGCGACCGGCGCCGCGACGGGGTTCACCCCGCTGCCGGAAACGAGCATCGCCACTACGGCCAATCCGATTATCCTGTGCATGACTGCTCCGTTCATCGAGTCCGCCAAGCGCGGACGTTAAGGTTGAAAAATCAGCACTAACCACCAAAAGAAGGGGCGCTCGATACAGCGCCCGTTCTTCTTCTTAGTTCGGAAACGGACGTGGCTCGGGCCACGGCCAGGGCCATGGTCCGGTCGCGTGTCCACCTGCCAACGCCCGCACTGCAATTTTCTTGATCTCGGGATCGGTCGACTCGAGCAGCCTGCGCAACGCGTCGACCGATTTGTCACCCGCGGCCGCGAGCGCCTTGATGTAAGCGATCTGCAGCTCCTTGCTCGTTTCTCTGCGTAGAGCGGCATCGAGCGCAGGGATCGCCGCCGGGTCCTCGATCTGGTACAGGGACCACGCCACCATCTCGCGGGTTCGCGCGTCGCGATCGTTGAGCATCGCGATCAAGGCACGTGGCGCCTGCTTCGGCTCCACCTGCCCCAGGCCCCAGATGGCGCGCTGTCTCACTTCCGCGCTCGCGTCGGCGAGCGCGGCGGTGAGCGGTTCCGTCGCGGACTCATCGCCGATCTGGCCGAGGGTCCACGCCGCGATCGCACGCACCTTTACGTTCGCATCACCGCGGAGAGCCGCGGCCAGTGCATCGAACGCGACGCTCGATCTGCCGGCGTCGTGAAGCGCCCAGGCGGCCATC
>JBGTEZ010000195.1:0-3048 GCA_041747535.1 Gemmatimonadaceae bacterium | reverse complement strand
CACTGCGACCGGGCCACTGCCCCGCGGGAACACGCGCCAGCTGTCATGATCGGTCTTGTCCCATCTCACCGCGGCTCCGCCCTGCTCGACGGAAAAATTCAGGACGTTGCGCGCGAAGTTCTTGATCGAGTAGGAGCCCGGCGTCCACGAAGGGAGCGAAAGAACCACCGGCGCCTCGCTCGCTACTCCGAACTTCATTTCCACGGTCACCTGCCGCCGCGCCGCGGTGGCCGCGGTGAAGATCACGTCGTAGTGAACGTCGCTGAGCGGTGCCGACGCCAATCCGGATTGCGCGCCGGTCGAGGTCCGAGCGATCGCGGTGAGGACGAGAGCACCGAGTGTGCAGACGCGTGTTTTCATGAGATGGTATATTCGGGCAATGTTCTCTCCAGAATCGATCGCCTTCCTCAAAAAGCTACTCGACACCCCGGGACCGTCCGGCTTCGAGTCAGCCCCCGCCAGGGTGTGGCGAGAACAGGCGCGGGGATTTGCCGGGGTTCACGGCGATGTCGCAGGCAATAGCATCGCCGAAGTGAACCCGGAGGGCAATCCGACCATCATGCTGGCCGGGCACATCGACGAGATCGGCGTCATCGTCACCTACGTCGACGACGAAGGATATGCATACATCCAGCCCATTGGCGGCTGGGATCCACAGGTGCTGATCGGACAGCGGCTGCGCTTCATCGGCCGCAACGGAGATGTCTTCGGGGTCGTCGGGAAAAAGCCTATCCATCTGATCAAGCGGGATGACAAGGACAAGGCGGCGAAATTCACGGACATATGGGTCGATCTCGGCGCGCGAAACAAAAAAGAGGCGGAAGAGACGATCTCCGTCGGCGATCCCGGGGTTATCGATTCACGGACGATGGAGTTTCCGAACGGCAGACTGGTTTCGCGGTCCATTGACGACCGCATCGGCGCCTTCGTGGTCCTGGAGGCGCTAAGGCGTTACGCCGCCAAGCCCGGCAAGGCAAAGGTCGTGGCGGTGGCGACCACACAGGAAGAGATCGGCTACCGGGGCGGCGGCGCCGGAGTGTGCGCGTCGTGCATCGGCCCGCAGATGGCGATCGTGGTCGATGTCACCTTCGCGATCGACCACCCGGGAATCGAGAAGAAGGAGCACGGCGACGCCGCGATCGATGGCGGCCCGGTTCTCACCCGCGGATCCATTATCTCGCCGGTGGTTCTCGCCCTGCTGCGGACGACCGCCGAGCGTCTCAAGATTCCGTTCTCGCTCCACGCCGCCGGGCGCGAGACCAGCACCGACGCTGACGCGATTCACATCGCGCGAGAAGGAGTCGCTACCGCCCTCGTCTCCATTCCCAACCGGTACATGCATTCGCCCAACGAGCTGGTGAGCATTCAGGACCTCGACCGCGCGGCGGAGCTGATCGCCGAAACCTGCCGCGCGGTTACCTCCGAGACTGATTTTACCGCGCGCTGAGCGCGCCGACCGAGCGTAACGCAGATGCCCGAGCGGATTCCTCCCCCGCGCGAAGAAGGCCTCACCACTACGACCGCATCGCCGCTCTACTGGGCGAAATACGGGCGCGCGGACGGGCCGCGTCTGCTCGTCCTCCATGGCGGCCCGGGAGCGGATCAGTGCTACCTCCTGCCGCAGATGCTTCACCTCGGGGAGCGCCACGATTTATTGCTCTACGACCAGCGCGGAGGCGGCCGCTCCAAATCGGATGCGCGCGTTCCGGTCACCTGGCAAACGCACGTCGAGGATCTGGCCGCGGTGATCGACGAATTTTCGCTAGACCCCCTCGCGATCGTCGGGTATTCCTGGGGAGCGATGCTTGCTCTCCTTTACGTGATCGCGGCCCGTGACGGCGAGAAGCTTCGCACACCCTACCGAATGGCTCTCATCAGCCCGGCCCCGCTCACTCGTGAATACCGCCGTCAATTCGAGGCCGAGTTCGCGCGCCGGCAGGCCGCTCCGGAGATCCGAAGGCTGCGTGAAGAGCTTGCCGAATCGGGCTTGAGGGAGAGCGATCCGGCCGCTTACAGACAGCGGGCTTTCGAGCTGGGCGTGGCCGGCTACTTCCACGACCCACGAAACGCGCGGCATCTTACACCGTTCAGAGTGGTCGGAAGAGTGCAGCAATCGGTCTGGGAAAGCCTCGGGGATTTCGACGTTATCGGGCAGCTGGAGGGCATCGGCATCCCCTCCCTGGTGGTCTCGGGGCGTGACGATCCCATCCCAACCGCGTCTACCGTAGACGCTGCCCATGCGCTCGGGACGAAGCACGTGCTTCTGGACGAGTGCGGTCATGTACCGTACGTTGAACAGCCGCAGCAACTCTTTGCGACGCTCGACCAGTTCCTCGATGAAACCACTCCCCGGTAGCCTCCTGAAAAGTCAGGTATGACAGCAGCAGATTCCGGAATCACTCAGCACGCGATCAGCTCGATCACGGTCGACGGCAAGGAGTATCGCGTCGCTCTGCGGTTGGCCTATGATGGTGTGGAGTACATCGGCCGCCTTTGGTTCAGCGATCCGTCGAGCGATCAGATGGGCATTCCCGATCACGGCGCCGTTCCCGGCCGTACCATCGCCGAAGCAGTCGAAGTCGCCCGCAAGCTCACACCCCAGGACCTCGAGCGCCGCTGCCACCGCGCTCTCGCCGACAAGCGCCGCTACATCAGGCTTCGCCGCGCGACCGAAGAGATCATCACCAAGATCAAGTACATGAATCGGGTGGCGGTGACGATGCGGCACGGGATGCTGGACAGCGAAGGTGCCAGCCAGGAGCTAGAGCTGATTCAGAAGCAGATCGAGGAGATCGTCAAGACGCTTCCCTTCCACGCCGGGATCGAAGAAGGGTCTTAACCCGCGGCGAACTGCAACTTCCGACTACCAGCCGGAAGTTGTAGTCAGGGTCCACAAACGCGCTCTTATATTTGAAGGATGGACTCCCGCACCGCCGCCCACTTTCTCTCCCAGATCGGCGCGCTCCTCGAGGTAAAAGGCGAGCACAAATTCAAAGCGCGGGCATACGCCGGTGCGGCGCGTGCCCTGATCGCCATCGACACCGACGA
>JBGTEZ010000194.1:0-4286 GCA_041747535.1 Gemmatimonadaceae bacterium | reverse complement strand
GGGCATTCCCGGAAAAATAGGGCGACAGGGCGCCGGCCGCTCCCGGTGCGCTAATCCGCGCAATGAGCTGGCGCTAGCTTCGGTGTAACGAGTAATGGCAAATTCTCCTCGTAACGCCACTAGCGCACCCAGGCCAAGGTCAAGTTCTGCAGCGACTCACAGTAGCTCTCGGAGAGTACGACACCGGCTGGCATGATCCGGCCCTATCGATCTCCCGTATTCGGGAATCCGCCCGGCTCGCGCGGGCGAATGGCGCGGGTCTCCTCGTTCTCCCGGAGATGTGCACCACCGGCTTCACGATGGACGCCGAAGGGCACGCGGAGCCTCCGGATGGCCCCTCCATTCGCGCACTTTCATCCATCGCCGCCGAGCACACGCTGTGGATCGTCGCCGGCGTCTCGATGCGCCGCGATGGCAGGTACCTCAACTCGGCGTTGGCCTTCTCGTCCGACGGCTCGATCGTCGCCACCTACGACAAGCGCAAACTCTTCGATTACGCGAATGAGACAGCGGTCTATGCTGCCGGCGCGACGCCCTCGGTGATCCGCATCGGGGGATTATCACTCGGCCTCTTCATCTGCTTCGAGCTCCGGTTCCCCGAGCTATTTCGGGAAGTTGCGCCCAATGCCGATGCGCTCGTCATCATCGCAAACTGGCCGTCCACCCGGCAGAAGCACTGGGACATTCTCACCCAGGCTCGCGCGATCGAGAACCAGTGCTACGTGATCGCCGTCAATCGCACCGGGGCCGCGGACGGCCTGACTTATACGGGCGGCTCGGTGATTCTCGATCCGCGCGGCGAGCGGATCGATCCCGCATCGGGCGACTCGGCGCCCCGAACCGGCACCATCTCCCACGACCTCGTGGAAGAGATCAGAAAGGCCTTCCCCCTGCCCCGCTCGAACCAGCGCTAGTTCTGTCGCTGATACGCGACACTGGCGCCGGATCGCTCCAGCCGCCCCGCGAGCTGCTCGTCCAGCCGCGCCCGCAGCACGATCTGCCCGTCATCAGTTCGTTGGCTGAGCACGCTCCCTGTGCGATAGATCTCCGCCAGCAGCTTCCCATCGGTCGCCGGCAGCCGGATCTCCGCGATCTCGGTCCCCTTCCTCGCCGCGGTGAGCAACGCGCCCCTTAGCTCCTGCAGCCCGTCGGGTGCAATCGCGCTCACGAACACAGACGCACCCGGAAGCAGGTTCCCAATCCTCTCTCGCAACGCGGCAAGATCGGGCTCAGCCAGCGCGTCGATCTTGGAGAACACATAAAGCACGGGCTTCTCCGCCGCGCCGAGCTCGGCCAACACCTGGTCCACCACCTGCCGCTGCTCTTCCCAGTTGGGATGGCTGGCGTCGATCACGTGCAGCAGCAGATCGGTTTCGTTCACTTCCTCGAGGGTCGCGCGGAAGCTCGCAACGAGATTGTGGGGCAGCTTGCGAATGAACCCGACCGTATCAGTAAGCAAAACCTTGGAGTTATCTCCGAGATCGATCTCGCGCGTCAACGGATCCAGTGTCGCGAACAGCCGATCCTCGACGAATACGCCCGGATCGTTTCCGATCGTGCGCAGGATCGAGGATTTCCCCGCATTCGTGTATCCGACGAGGGATGAGCGGAACGCCTCCTTCCGCCCAGCACGCTGCACCACCCGCGATTTCTGTACGTCCTCGAGACGATGTTTCAACAGCTGGATGCGCTGGTTGATCAAGCGTCTATCCGTTTCGAGCTGTGTTTCACCAGGACCGCGGACTCCGATGCCTCCGCGAAATTTCTCCAGGTGGGCCCACATGCGCGTGAGCCGCGGCAGCATGTACTGAAGCTGCGCGAGCTCCACCTGCATCTTCGCCTCACTCGACCGCGCGCGCGTCGCGAAGATGTCGAGAATCAGCTCGGCTCGGTCCATCACCCGCTGGCCGGTCGCGTCCTCGATGTTCTTGCCCTGCGACGGCGAGAGCTCATCGTCGAACACGATCAGCGAGGCGTTCTTGTCCACGATGGCAAGACGCAGCTCCTCGACCTTTCCCTTCCCCAGATACGTCGCCGGGTTGGGCTTGTCGATTTGCTGCGTCACCTCACCCACAACTAATCCGCCCGCCGTGTCGACCAGCCTCTCCAATTCCTCGAGATGCTCGCCCAACTGGTGTCGCGAGGCAGATCCTTTTCGCGGCGCCCCGACGAGTACGACTCTCTCGACCGGGGCGGTCAGCTCAATCAGCTCTCTGGAGATCTATGCTACCTCGGATTGTTGCTCGTACCGCCGAACGCGGAAAAGCGTCCTGAACCGCTGTACGGTCTGGTGAAGTTACCCAGAGGAGCCGCCACCGTCACGTCCCCATGGGGTCGTTTTCGCTATTTTCCTGAATTGGCTCTGTATTTCAATTCCGTCCCAACCAACAGGATCGTGGAGCAACTTAGCGTCGGCCTTGGTGAGTATGACACTGGTTGGCACGATCCGGCTACCTCCTGGACCCGTGCACGCGAACAGGCACTGCACGCGCGTGTAAACGGTGCCGGCCTCCTTGTCCTGCCTGAGATGTGCACCAGCGGCTTTACCATGGATGCGGCGGGTCACGCGGAACGTCCGGACGGGCCGTCCGTCCGCGCACTTTCGTCCATAGCCGCTGACTGTAACATCTGGATCGTTGCCGGAATTCCGATGCACCGTGATGGCAAATTCTTCAACTCCGCACTCGCCTTCTCGCCGGATGGCTCAGTTGCGGCGACCTACGACAAACGGAGACTATTCAACTACGCGAAAGAAACCGAGGTGTACTCTCCCGGCTCCGCTTCCTGCGTGATCGAGGTCGATGGCGTTTCCCTGGCGCTCTTCATCTGCTTCGAGCTGCGCTTTCCAGAACTGTTTCGGGACGCAGGCGAGCAGGCCGACGCTTTCGTGATCATTGCCAACTGGCCCGCCACCCGCCAACGACACTGGGACGTGCTCACTCGGGCGCGTGCCATTGAAAATCAGTGCTACGTGATCGCGGTAAATCGTACTGGTGAGGCCGACGGACTCTCTTACGCCGGCGGCTCGGTGATACTGAATCCGCAGGGCGAGAGAATTGACACTCAGACCGCTAACTCACCGCTCCGAACGGGCACGATCTCCCACGCTGTTGTAGAGCAAACGCGGAGGACTTTCCCCTTCCTGTCCTCCGCTGGGCTCTAATTCAGCGCGCTGTCCTACCTCGGATTGTTGCTCGTACCGCCGAACGCGGAAAAGCGTCCTGAACCGCTGTACGGTCTGGTGAAGTTACCCAGAGGAGTCGCCACCGTCACGTCCCCACGGACCGTATAGGGCACCGACCCGCTCTGCATCATCTGCCGCGCGGCCGCGCCGATTCCGGAGTACGTGAAGTCGATCGGAATCCTGACCTCGGTCGAATCCTTGTCCTGCACCGTGAAGCGCGAATCCAGCGCGCCGGTGCCGACCCTGGTGCTTTCACCAACGATCAGGTCGTAGGTAAGCCGCGTCGCGTCGAGCCGGAATCCGTTGGGATTGTAGATGCTCAGGTACACATCCATCGATCCGCCGGTGAGGCCCAGTCCCCTGACCTGAAGGTTCTTGAAATTCACGATCGGCTCCTGAAACACCCCACGGCCGAGCGTGGCGCACGCCGACAGAGCGAACACCGCCACCGCCCAAGCAACATACTTTTTCCCGCGCATCTTACTCCTCCTCGTCAGTTGATTTTGTTACCGGACGGTCGCTCGTCGCCCCGCTTTTGTCACCCTGAGGTGACGGCTGTCCGGACACTTTTGCCTTGAGGTCTGCCCACCAGGCCAGGCGTTTTGCGACTTCCTTCTCGAATCCGAAGGGTCCAGGCTCGTAGAAGACGCTACCACGCAATTCCTCGGGCAGGTACTCTTGCGGGATGTATGCCTCCGGCACGGCATGGGCGTATTGATACCCCTCGTGGTAGCCTAGCTCCTTCATCAGGCTCGTCGGCGCGTTCCGGATATGCAACGGAACCGCCGCTGCCGGCGTCCCGCGCGCAGCTTCCAGCGCCGCGCTGAGGCCCCGGTACGACGCGTTCGACTTGGGGGCAGTCGCCAGGTAAATCACCATCTGCGCCAGCGGCAGATACCCTTCCGGTGGACCGAGCATGTGGTAGGCATCGCGGGCCGCCACCGCGAGCTGCAACGCCTGCGGATCGGCGAGGCCGATGTCTTCCGCCGCCATCGCGATCGAGCGCCGGAAGATAGTCATCGGATCTTCCCCGCCTTCGATCATCCGCGCCATCCAGTAAAGCGCGCCCTGAGGGTCGCTCCCGCGCAGCGACTTGTGATAC
>JBGTEZ010000193.1:0-11391 GCA_041747535.1 Gemmatimonadaceae bacterium | reverse complement strand
GATCCCTGTTTCCCTCACCCAGTACTGCGTGCAGGGTGAAACCCGCCGCGGACGCCAGACGCGTCATGGGATTCTCGCCGCCGATCCGCGGATCTTCCCGCTCGCGCGGTACGTGGATGTCTACCTCGGCGAGGATTACCTGGGCCGCTACCTGGTGGACGATACCGGCGGCAACGTGCTCGGTGCGACGCTCGACATCTGGAATCCCAACTGCCGCGAGGCGCGCAAGTTCGGACGCCACTGGGGAAGCGCGGTGCTCATCGCTCGTGAAGTTGAGCAGATACCCATCGCTGAAACGCCTACCCGGTGGGAAGGACTCGCGGAGCGTTAACGGACTTGCGGCCTCAGGACTAACCGCCATTGAGGATCGGCGATTGAGTGAGGACTCCGGAGAGAGGCGTTCCGCGCATTGCTTCCGCTCATCCGTGGTCCTCACTTAGTCGCCGATCCGAAATATCGGTTAGTCCTGAGGCCGCAAAGTCCGCAGTCCGAAGTCGCACGGTTTCTAAGTTATGCGGCGGCCATCTGCCCGCGCACTCGCAGGGCGCCCAAAATGGCCCTACATTTGCTCGCTTCGGTCTGAAGAAATCCCCCCACCGAGAACAACAATGTCCTCGTTCAGCACCTACCTGATCGGATTCTTCGTCCTCATCATCGGCTTGGCGATCGCGGCGTATCTCGTCAACGTTCCGAGCACCTGGATCCTCGTCGGAGTCGTCGTTGCCCTCGGAATCGGCATCTTAACTGCCACAACCCGAACGAAGACCAAAGATCCGCCGGGCCCTCCTGTGGCATGAAAGATGGCTGTTGACCTTGGAGCGTACCCCTAGTTAACGTGCGCTCAAGTGGTTCACGGAGCGCGGGCTTCGCTCGCTCTTCTCACAAAAATGCCGTCCTCACTCGGGGCTTATGCAGACAACGGGCGAAAGTAGATCCAAAGGCTTCTTCCGTTCTTCCCCCTCCACCGCATTCGACCAGTACCTCCAGGACATACAAAAACTTCCCCTTATCGCCGACGCTGAAGAAGAGCGGAGGCTGGCACGTCGTGCCCAGGCAGGGGACGAAAAAGCAGCAGAGCGTCTGGTAACGGCCAATCTCCGCTTCGTAATTTCCTACGTAAAGAAGTATCAGGGCCACGGACTCGACCTCGGTGAGCTCGTCGCCATTGGGAATGAGGGACTTCTCAAAGCGGTCAGAAAGTTCGATCCGGATCAGGGCGTCAAATTCATTTCGTATGCAGTGTGGTGGGTGCGCCAGGCGGTCCTCAAGGCGCTTGCTGAGCAGACCCGCAGCGTCAGAATCCCCCTCAATCAGAATTCGCAGCTAATCAAGCTCGCGCGCGCCCAGACCGTTCTCTCCCAGGTCCTCAAGCGCGATCCCACCGACAATGAAATCGGCCGGCTCCTCGAAGAGACTCCCGACGCCGTCCGCTCCGCGAAGCAGATGTCGGCGACCGAGATCTCACTCGACGCCCCGATCGACCGCTCGGACCGCGAGGCCTGCACGATGGGCGAGCGATTCGCCGGCGTCGATGGCGGCGAGATCGAGGATGTCACTGACTTCCACCTCATGCGGGAGTTCATCGACCGGGTGTTCCGGAAGTACCTCACCCCGCGCGAGCGCAAGATTCTCCACCTCTACTACGGCCTCGAGCAGGGTTCGGATGCCATGACGCTCGAGAAGATCGGCGCCCTCATGGGAGTCACTCGCGAGCGGATCAGGCAGATTCGCGAGCGCGCCTTCGAGAAGCTGCGCGAATCGCCGGACGGCTCGGCCCTTGCCGGATTCTGGAGCTAAAGCTGCTTTAAGAGCCTGAGACAGATCCGCCGATCGAACGGAGACGCCGGGATAATCACCCGGCGTCTTTTTTGTATAGAAGGTCAAAGACTCCCTCCGTCCAATCTCTCTCAGCTTCCGGTCTCTGAATGCCCACCGCACCCACCGCCGATCAATCCCAAGTGAAAGCCTACCTGAACCAGGGAGGCGGAAGCGCGGATGAGGCGAAGAAGGCGCTCGAAGAAGCAGGGTTGGAAATCGAGGAAGTCCCGCCGGATCAGCTCGAGTCGCGCCTGAAGCGCGCGATCTCCGAGGGTGCCCGCCGACTCATGGTCGCCGGCGGGGACGGGACGATTGGCACCGCCGCCGCCCTCGTCGCCAAGAGGGACATCGAGCTCGCGATTCTTCCTGCGGGAACGCTCAACCACTTCGCCAAGGATCATGGGATCCCGACCGAGCTGGCCGAAGCGGCAGAGGTGGCGCAGAATGGCACGATCGAAGGCGCGGACATCGGCTTCATGAAAGACTCGGTCTTTCTCAACACCAGCTCGATCGGGGCGTATGTAACCTTCGTTCGCGTCCGCGAGAGATTCGAGAAGACTTTCGGCTACAAGATTGCCAGCTTCATCGCGTTGTTGAGGATGTTCTCCACGCTCCGCACTTTCAGCATCGAGCTCGAGGTCGACGGAGAAAAGACGAGCTACCGAACCCCTCTCGTGTTCATCGGCGTCGGCGAGCGCGAGTTGAAGCTCCCCAAGCTCGGGAACAGAATCGCCAACGGAAAACGGTCGCTCCACGTCATGGTGATTCAGGGGCGGAAGCCGGCGCGCCTCTTCGCCGTCGCGATGGCCGGAATCGCCAGGGGAATCTCTCAAGCGAAGCGGCTGCCGGAGTTCGACAGCTTTCTGGTGGACAGCGTTACCGTCGACCTCACCAGACCAAGCGCGACCATCGCCCTCGATGGAGAGCTCAAGGTACACGCTTCTCCACTCGAATATCGAATCGAGCGTGACGCCATACGCCTAGTGGTTCCGCGCTTGAAGTCGAAGACTGACAGTCGTGAGTGGTGAGTTACTACCCGACTTGGGTGGGGGCTCATCCACGTTGCGCGAGAGAGTTCAGAAATTTGCTGAGGGAATCCAAGTAGTGAGTGAACAGTGTCTCAGTTGTAGTGGTCAGTGACTGACAACTGAACTGGCCAACTACAACTGAAACACTGTCGACTCCGCACTTGGATTCCCTATAGGGGCCCCCGTAACCAACGCAAGCTCCGAAGGCGGCTCAACGATAAGCTAGATTTCCCCCATGGAGCAGCCAGCGGTCCGGGAGCGATTGGCCGACGTCGTGGGTGAGCGATACGTCTTGAGCCGGCCCAGCGAGCTCCTCGTCTACAACTCAGATGGACTTCCCGGCTACCGCCGCCAGCCGAAACTCGCGGTTTTCCCGGGAACACGCGACGAGACGATCGCCGTGGTGAGGGCACTCGCCGACCTGAAGCTCGCTTTCGTCCCGCGTGGAGCGGGGACCGGTCTCTCGGGCGGTGCGCTTGCCGACGACATCGTGGTAGTCGGCCTGCACCGGCTCAAGCAGATCATCGAGGTCGATGTCGAGAACCGGCGCGCCAGGGTCGAGCCCGGCGTCGTGAATCTCCGCCTCAACAAGCACGTCGCGCCGCACGGACTGTTCTACGCTCCCGATCCATCCAGCGATGCCGCCTGCACCATCGGCGGAAATGTCGCCGAGAACGCGGGTGGCCCCCACTGCCTCAAGTACGGAGTCACGCTCAATCACATTCTGGCGATGACGGTGCTTCTGCCGAGTGGCGATGTGGTGGAGTTGGGGAGCGGTTCCGGCGAGCGCGATGGGTACGACCTGCGGGGGGCGTTCATCGGATCGGAAGGCTGCTTCGGCCTCGCCATCGACATAACCGTGAAGCTGACGCAGCGTCCGCAAGTCGTGCGGACGCTTCTTGCCGACTTTCTCTCCGTCGATGACGCTGCTCGAGTGACATCGGCGATCATCGCCTCCGGCATCGTCCCGGCCGCGCTCGAGTTCATGGATGGCCCGACGATACGAGTCGTCGAGGATTCCATCTACGCGGCCGGGTATCCGCGCGACGCTGAAGCGATACTCCTCATCGAGCTCGACGGGCTGGAGGCGGGAGTCGATGCGGATGTGGCGGAAGTGAAGCGAATCTGCCTCGAGGGACGCGCGCGCAACGTCAAGGTTGCTCGCGATGATGCGGAGCGCCTCAAGCTGTGGCAGGGGCGCAAGAAAGCCTTCGGCGCCATGGGCCGCCTCGCTCCGCACCTGATCGTGCAGGATGCCGTCATTCCACGCACCAGCCTCCCCGCGATCCTCAAGACGATTCACGCGATCAGCGAGAAGTACGGAGTGCTGGTCTGCAACGTCTTTCACGCGGGCGATGGCAATCTTCACCCCAACATCGCGTACAGCGCCGACAACTCCGAAGAAAGCGAGCGCGTGCACAGGGCGATGACCGAGATCATGCAGGCCTGCATCGCCGTCGGGGGGAGTATCACCGGCGAGCACGGTGTCGGCCTGGACAAGATGGGCTACATGGAAGCGATCTTCAGCGGGCCATCGCTCAATGCGATGTGCGAGCTGCGCGAAGTGTTCGACCCCGACCGAAGATCGAACCCGGGCAAGGTTGTGCCGTCACATGCGTGCAAGGAATGGCACGCGGTGGCTTCGGCGCGCGAGCCCCGCCCTCTCGCGGCCGACCCGGCGCGACCATCAGCCGCGTGAGCACCGAAGCGATCGCCCGGACGATCCGGGAAAGCGGAGATGCGCGCACATCCCTCAGAATCGCCGGACGCTCCCACTGGCTCGCGGCCGGACGTCCGGTAAAATCGGACCGGGCATTGACAGTTGGCGGGGACGCGGGCGTCGTCAGCTACACTCCCGGCGACCTGACTCTGACCGTGCGCGCTGGAACATCGCTGGCGGAGATCGAGCACGCGACGGCGGAGCACGCGCAGTGGCTGCCGCTCGATCCATACGGCGATTCGGACGGGACGATCGGCGCGACGATAGCGACGGCGTCGGCAGGCCCGCTCGCCACCGCATTCGGCACACCTCGCGATCTGCTGCTTGGGATCGAGTTCGTGACCGGCCGGGGGGAAATCGTGCGGGCCGGCGGCAGAGTCGTAAAGAACGTCGCGGGCTTCGATCTCACCCGCTTGCTGACGGGATCGTGGGGAACGCTGGGCGTAATAACGGAAGCCACAGTCCGGCTTTACGCTCGACCGAAGTCCGACCGTACGCTTGCGATGCGGATGGGCGGCAGCGAACGGCAGATCTCCGACTTTCTCGATCGCTTGGACGCAGCGCCAATTGCGCCGTTCGCGGTGGAAGTATTGAGCGGAACCGTAGCGAGCGCACTCGGTCTCGGTGAGCAGCCAGCCTGCCTGGTGCGACTGGGCGGAAATTCGGCGGCAGTCGATTCCCAGCTGATATCGCTCTCGCGTGTGGAGCGGACGGATGAAGTGGAATCCGGGATCTGGGAATCCCTCAGGCAGCTGGAAGGGGACGCCGATTTCGTAATTCGGCTTTCCGGACTTCCGGCGCAGCTCCGCTCGGCGGCGGGAGCGATGGTGTCCGATTCGATTCCTGGTGTCTACACCTCGATCAACATCGCGCGCGGAGTCGTGCGCATCGCCGTCACCCGATCGGCAGCGGACTCGGACACTGACGTTACGGCGGCCGGACTCTCGCTCGATGGCCCGGTTCAGGGCTCGTTCGTCTTCGAGCGACTTCCGGCCGATGCGTGGAAATCGGTTTCGCCGGGTGTCGTGTCGGATCCGCTGTCGCAGGGTATCAAGCGCGCCTACGATCCATTCAACGTGCTCAACCCCGGCATACTTGGCGACTGAATGACCGCTGTCTTGCCCACTGATCCGCTTCCGCCCGATCCAATGCCCGGGTGCGCGCTGCCCGGTACGCCGCTGGCCGCGGCGTTGCCCGGCATCAACGCGTGCGTCCACTGCGGGTTTTGTCTGCAGGCGTGTCCGACGTATCTCAATCTCGAGGACGAGAACGACAGCCCGCGCGGGCGAATCTTTTTGATGCGCTCGCTGCTCGAGGGCACCGTGAGTCCCGACGATCCGAGCGTACATCGCCACATCGATCAGTGCCTCGGCTGTCGCGCATGCGAGCCGGTATGTCCGAGCGGTGTTCCGTACGGTCAGCTGCTCGAAGCGACGCGTGCCACGCTCAATGAAAGCAGACCGATTCCCGCGTTGGCGCGGCTCATTCTTTTCGTTTTCGCCCGCAGATGGCTGCTGGTCCCGGTGATGTTCATGTCGCGCATCCTCGCGGCGACGCCGTTCCCGACGCTCCTTTCGGGACTCAGGGGGCGGCTGGGTTTTGCGATGGCGATGCTCGCGTCGACGGGCCGGTCGATCGAGCGGTCCCGCTACAGGCCGGTCACTTCGGGCGAGCGAGGGCGAGTCGCGACGCTCAGGGGATGCGTCATGGAAGGATTGTTCAGCGCGACGAACCGGGCGACGGAGCGGGTGCTCACGGTGAATGGCTACGCGATGGTTTCCGCGCCCGGACAACAGTGCTGCGGAGCGCTTCATGCCCACGCCGGCGACCTGGGCAATGCCCGGAAGCTCGCGCGGCGGAACATTGCGGCCTTCGAGAAATCGGGCGCTCAGTTCGTCGCGGTGAATGCCGCGGGTTGCGGCGCGATCATGAAGGAGTATGGGCACCTGCTTCAGGACGATCCCGAATGGAGCGCTCGGGCAAAGGACCTGGGCTCCCGCGTGCGCGATGTCAGCGAGCTTCTCGCCGCCGCTGGCCCTCGAACGGGTGGGGCCCTTCCAGTGCGGGTGACCTACGACGCGCCCTGCCATCTCCAGCACGCACAGCGCGTCACTCAGGCGCCGCTCTCGGTGCTGGCCGCGATACCAGGGCTCGAGCTCGTCCCGCTTCATGACTCGGACCAGTGCTGCGGGAGTGCGGGCATCTACAACCTGATCGAGCCTGATACCTCGGATGCGGTGCTCGAGCCGAAGCTCGCCAACATCAGGGCGACCGGTGCGCCGTTCGTGACAACTGGCAATCCCGGCTGTCTGATGCAGATCGGAGCGGGCCTCATTCAGGCGGAAGTGAACGCGCGGTCGATTCATCCCGTCGATCTGCTCGACGCTTCGTACGCCGCCCTGGGCCAGTAGCGCCCATCCAAGTCACCGACTTAATTGCACTTAATGTCGGAATTGAGCGAGTACTCCGCGCTGAACAACGGCGCTCTGTTTTTCGACCGAAGCGATCGAATGCGAATGCGGATCTCCGGAGAGAAGGCCGCCGAGCTGGTGACGGGTATGGTCACCAACGACGTGTCGGGTCTCCTTCCGGGCGAGGGGCAATACGCTGCCGCCCTCACACCCAAGGGAAAGATCGTCGCCGACATTCGCATCTTCGCCGTCGATGGCTCGCTCCTCATCGACACATCGGCTGCTGCCGCCGCGGGATGGAAGGAGATGGTCCGCAAGTACGTGAACCCCCGTGTCGCTCCCTATCACGATGTCACGCCGGAACTCGGAGATCTCGGCATTTACGGCGGCTCGGCCCGCGCCATGACCTCGCGCGTGACATCGATCGACGAGCGCGATCTGGCCGCGTTGCCTGTCTACAGTCACCTCTCTTCGACGTTCGGCGATGTCATGCTGACGGTGGCAAGGGTGCCGGAGCTGGATTTCGACGGCTTCGAGATCTTCGTGCCGTCGATTGCCGCGGCCGATCTGAAGGGAAAGCTTCTGGCGCAGGGAGTCGCCGCGGGAACGCACGAGACCTGGGAAATCGCCCGCATCGAGAGCGGGCGCCCGCAATGGGGGATCGACATGGACGAATCGACGCTCCCTCAGGAAGCGAACTTCGACGAGCTTGGTGCGATATCGTACACGAAGGGGTGCTACATCGGACAGGAGACGGTGGCGAGGGTGCACTTTCGCGGACACGTCAACCGGTTCCTGCGGCGGCTGCGCTTCGTCACGCGTCCAGCCCCGCCTCGCGGCGCAGCGCTCATGGACGAAACGGGAAAGGCGATCGGGGATGTTCGGAGCGTCGCGCTGTCTCCGCGTTACGGCGGTGTCGGGCTGGGGATGGTCCGGCGCGAGATTCCGCCGGGAACAACGCTGCAGGCGAAGTGGGAAGGCGGAGAATGCAGCGTCCAGATAGAGCAAAACGAAAAGGGCGCCACTGTGTAGTGGCGCCCTTTCAACATCACGCGAAGCAGCTTATCTGGTCGGCGTGGTGGTCGCGGTGGTATCCATGCGCATACCGGTGTCCATCATTGCCGGGGCCGGAGCCATGGCGGGAGCGGACGTATCGATGGCCGCTGCGTCATCCTTCTTGGCGGTGCATGCGGCAAGTACGAGGACTACGGCGAATAGGGCCAGGCGCTTCATTTACAATCTCCTTGGTGGGAAAAAAGGGATAAATCGCCGGTCCGTGCACGATCCGCGTGCTCGTTTTTGGCGCGGCCGAAAATCTACCTCTTCTGGAAGCAGTGTCAAGGGTAAGCCTCGTCTGGTAGCCCCTATACACAGGGGCTAGATTGCTTTGGCGCAGCTCTTACTCGTGGAGATTTCTTGCCGGTCCATCCTGAAACATTTGGCGGTCTGAAGCGGTCCGCATTCGCCGACCCTGAAAGAAGGCTGCTGTCCGTCAAAGATGAGCTACGCAGAAATCTCCTCGCCCGACTGGCGACACGAAAACCGATCTTCAGCGGCGTAGTAGGCTATGAAGACACGGTCATGCCTCAGATCGTGAACGCCTTGTTGAGCCGGCACAATTTCATTCTGCTCGGACTTCGGGGACAGGCGAAGTCTAGAATTCTCCGCGCTCTCACCACGCTACTCGATCCGGCGCTACCGATCATCGCCGGCAGCGAGGTCAACGACAATCCGTTCGCCCCGATTTCCAAGTACGGGCGCAATCTTCTCAAGGAGGCGGGAGACGACACGCCGATCTCGTGGCTCGACCCCGACCAGCGCTACATCGAGAAGCTCGCCACGCCTGATGTGACGGTTGCGGATATCATCGGCGACCTCGATCCGATCAAGGCCGCGCGCGGCGGGCACATCCTCGGCGACGAGCTCACGATTCACTATGGGATGCTGCCGCGCGCCAATCGCGGAATCTTTGCGCTCAACGAGCTGCCCGATCTCGCCGGCAAGGTGCAGGTCAGTCTCTTCAACATCATGCAGGAGGGGGATGTCCAGATCAAGGGATATCCGGTGAGGCTCCCGCTCGACGTCATGCTGTGCTTCACGGCAAACCCGGAAGACTACACGGCGCGCGGAAAGATCATCACTCCGCTCAAGGACCGAATTGGCAGTGAAGTAACGACGCACTACCCCGAATCGGTTGACATCGGCATCGCCATCACCAGCCAGGAAGCGTGGACTTCGCGTGGCGCCGGACACGTGCGCGTACCGGATTTCATCGCCGAGGTGATCGAGCGCGTTGCGTTCGAGGCCCGGATCGACAAGCGAATCGACAAGCGCTCCGGGGTTTCGCAGCGGATGCCGATCAGCGTTCTCGAGAACGTAGTGTCGAACGCCGAGCGAAGGGCGATCCAGACTGGAGAGCGCGACATCGTTCCGCGCATTGCGGACATCTACGCCGCGCTGCCGGCGATAACCGGAAAGATCGAGCTCGAGTACGAGGGCGAGCTGGTGGGAGGACACACCATCGCGCGCGATCTGATCCGGCGCGCCGCCGATGCGACCTATCAGGATCGCGCCGGCGGGATCAACACCGACGAAGTCATCATGTGGTTCGATGTTGGAGGCGCGCTCCAGGTGACGGACGATGTTCCGGTGGAGACGGTGGTCGAGGGATTCGGTGCGGTGCCGGGTCTCATGCAGGTGGTGAGCAACGCCGGTCTGGCGCCGATGGACGATCTGCCGGTGGTAGCCGCCGGATGCGAGCTGGTGCTCGAGTCACTGGTCGCGAGAAAAAAGATCACGCGCTCCGACGCGGGTCAGTACGGACGCGCGATCGAGGAGAAGCGGCGCCGGCCGTATCAGGACTGAAGCTTGGCAATTCTGACCATCTCGCGACAATTCGGGTCCGGTGGTTCGGAAGTCGCGGCCGTCGTGGCGAAGCAACTCGGCTGGTCGCTCCTCGATAACGAGGTCGTCGATGCGGTCGCGGCCCGACTCGGCATGAGCAGCGCCGAGGTTCAGGCGCGCGAGGAGCGGGTGCCGTCACTGGTCGAGCGTCTGGCTTCGGCGATGACGATGGGATCGCAGGAGTGGATGACGCCAGTGGCCGCCGCCAAACGCCCGACCAACGAGCAGCTCATCGACGTCACGCGCCACATCATTCAGGAAGCGATCGCCCGCGGCCCGATCGTCGTCGTCGGGCGCGGCGCTCCGGCGATGCTGGCAGAGCGGAGCGACGCGCTGCACGTTTTCTGCTACGCGCCGCTCAAGGCACTGGTCGCACGCACGATGAAGCGGGAGGGATTGAGCGCCGAAGATGCCACCCGACTCGTTGATGACACCAACCGCGAGCGCGAGCAGTGGGTGCGAATGCACTGGGAGCGGGACTGGCGGGCGCACGACAACTACGATCTCAGCGTCAATACGGAGCGATTGGGCATTGAGGGAGCGGCGGAGGTCATCGTAGGCGCCGCCCGAAAAAGGTTCCGAATGAGCGACCGTGCCGGCACGGAAGATTAGGGCGCGCCCGACATGCTGATGATGCGTGCCGCAACGCTCGCTGGCCTGTGCTTTCTCGACGTTGCATGCACGCAGGGCCGGCCGCCGGCAGCCGCGGTCGCCGATCGGGCGGTGCAGAAACCCGAGGATCCGGGGTCGGCGGAAGAAGTCGCGAAACTGAGACTTGGAGCGTTGATTCGGGGCGATTATCTGATGGTGGCGCGCTGGACAGATCCGGCCGAGCTTCGCCGGACACGGATGGCGTTTGACTCTCTGGTGCGCGCCGACTCGACGCACTACTTGCCTATGCGACTGTTCCGACTGGATAGCACCGCCCAGCTGCAGCGGCTCTCGGACGCCGAGTTTACAGCTGGATTAATGGCGTTTCAGGTCGGCGTCAGCGGTTCCGATAAATACTATTCGCAGGTCCTCGCCGTTGATATTGCCGGCGTGATTCCACGCGGCTCGGATACCACGCTTGTCGTGTATCGTTGGCGGTTCCCACCCGAGATACCGCCGATGCGATCGTACAATGTGGAGACGCTCGTTCGCCTGCCGACCGGATGGCACGGTCAAATGGCAGGCAACTTTCAAGGCTTGATCGATGTGCTTAAAGCGCCAATGGTCCGGGTGGAACAGCCGCGTCGTTGACGCGAATTATTTCGGGTTGGTCGCCCACATGGTCATTTCGGTGACGAACCCTCGATCGGGAACCTCGAGCATATCGATGATGACCTGACCGATGTCAGCCGCCACGAGCTTGCTCGGATTGTCTGCTTTGGGAACTGTTTTCTCGTCAGCCCCGAAATTGGTGAGCACTTCGCTGGGATTCACCTGCATCACCCGGATGTTGTGCTGTCTCAGCTCGGCTCTCCAGCACTCCGTCATCCCGCCGACCGCGAACTTGCTCGAGCAGTAA
>JBGTEZ010000192.1:0-5891 GCA_041747535.1 Gemmatimonadaceae bacterium | reverse complement strand
CCGCTCCCGCGCCCGCGACGTCACCGCGGAAAGCCGACAAGCGCGTCGTCGTCATCGATGCCGGACACGGCGGGCGCGACCAGGGGATGTCGGGGCCGATCGGCGGCCCCACGTGGTTCATCGAAAAGGAGGTCGTGCTCGCGGTTGCCAAAAAGCTGGCGGCGGCGCTCCGGCGTGAAGGCCTCGAGGTCGTGATGACACGGACAACCGATACGCTGATCGCGCTGTCCGACCGCGGTCACATCGCGAACCGGAGTCGCGGCGATGTCTTCATCTCCATCCACGTCAACGCGCCGGGGAGCCGCAATGCGGCGGGAGCGCGGGAGCGCGGCTTCGAGACCTATTTTCTGGCCGAAGCCAAGACCGCTGACGCGCGCCGGGTGGAAGAGATGGAGAACGAAGCGGTGAAGTTCGAGACCGGAGCGGACGCGCCGAAGGGAGACCCGCTGAGCTTCATCATCACCGACATGGCCCAGAACGAGCACCTGCGCGAATCGAGCGAGCTCGCGCAGACGATTCAGATCGGTCTCATCGATGTTCATCCCGGTCCCAACCGCGGTGTGAATCAGGCGAACTTCGCGGTGCTGCGCGGATCGTACATGCCCGCTGTTCTCGTGGAGCTCGGGTTCGGCACCAACCGATCGGAGGCCACCTTTCTCAGCGACGACAGTAATCAGACCCGCCTCGCCCGGCAGATCGCCGAATCGGTCATGAGCTATCTCGAGCGCTACGAATCCCGAGTGGGCGGCGCGAGGTAGCGTGACGCCTCCCGCGCTCCTGGTCTCGGTCGCGGGAATCGAATTTCAGAACCCGTTGCTGCTCGCCGCGGGGACAGCGGGTTACGGTCGGGAGCTGGCCGGCGTGGTGAATCTCGACTCCCTGGGGGGTCTGGTCACCAAGGCCGTGAGCGTCGAGGCGAGAAACGGAGCGCCGGCTCCGCGGGTGGCGGAGTTCGAGGGCGGGATGATCAATGCCGTCGGACTGGCGAATCCGGGGATGGATGCCGTCAGGTCCGAACACCTTCCCTGGCTCGAGAGCAATCTCCGTCGAGCGCGCGTCCTGGTGAACGTCGTCGGCAGCAAGGTCGAGGACTATGCGACAGTGATCGCGCGACTGGACGATTCCCCGGTCGTGTCGGGTTACGAGCTCAACGTCAGCTGCCCTAACGTCAGGGCGGGCGGAGTCGAGTTCGGCGCGGACACCGGCACCCTTGCCGAGGTGGTGACGAGGTCGCGTGCGGCGACGCGGAAGCCCATCTTTGTAAAGCTGTCGCCGACGCTCACGGACATTGGCCGTTCGGCAAAGATTTCCGCCGATGCGGGCGCTGACGGGATCTCGGTCGTAAACACTCTCCCGGGGCTGGTGATCGACGTGGAAACGCGGAAGCCGGTGCTCGGGTTTGGAACGGGGGGAGTGAGCGGCGGCGGACTGCTGCCGGTGGGAGTGCTGGCGACGCACAAAGTGGCCAGGGCCGTACGGCTTCCGATCATCGGCCTGGGAGGCATCAATAGCGCGACGGACATCGTTCAGTATCTGATTGCCGGTGCGTCGCTGGTCGCGGTGGGGACGGCGGCGATGCAGCAGCCGCGGCTTCCGGAAAAGCTCGTCGCGGACCTCGCGAAATGGTGCGCGGGCCACCGGGTGAGCTCGCTTGGCGATCTGCGGGGCACACTGGAATGGGAGGCGTGAGGTGAGCCCAAAGACAGCGGCCCGAAAGACGCCCAATCAGCACGCCAAAGCACCGGTTCCGATCGTGGCGCTCGACTTCCCGGACAGTCAGGCGGCGCTTCGCATGGTAGAGCTGCTCGGCGATTCCTGCCGGTTCTACAAGGTCGGAAGCGAGCTCTTTACCGCCGCTGGCCCCCAGATCGTGCAGGCTCTCCGCGCCCTGGGTGCTGAGGTTTTTCTCGATCTCAAGTTCCATGATATCCCCAACACGGTTCGCGGCGCTGCCCGCGGCGCCGCGGCGATGGGGGCGAAGCTGCTCACGGTCCACGCATCCGGGGGCCGGTCGATGATCGAAGCGGCGGTCGAAGGGGCCGGGCCGGAATGCGGAGTGCTTGGCGTTACGGTGCTGACTTCGCTCGACGCCGCCTCCCACCGGAGCGCGACGGGGGCAAAAACCCTTGAGCTGTCGGGTGAGGTCCTCCGTCTGGCCGGGGAATGCGCGGCGGCAGGGGCTTACGGGGTGGTCACGAGCGGTCTCGAGGCCCGGAAAATCCGCGCGAAGTTCGCCGACAAGCTCCGGATCGTCGTGCCCGGAATTCGGGCGGCGGGGGCCAAAGGTGACGACCAGAAACGGGCGGTCACGGCGGCTGAAGCGGCGAAAGCCGGGGCTACCTATATCGTCCTCGGCCGAATGGTCACCCAGGCGGCGGACCCGAGGGCCGCCTTCAGGGTCGCGATCACCTCGATGTAACGCCGGCTGGACAGCGCTGCCATGGCCTCGATCTAAAGCAAGGCTCTATCATGGTTTGGGCGGGCGGGCAGGCTTGCTTCACGTCTCCGTCCTGTGTATTTTCAAAGGCTAACTCGGATTTTTTTAGGGGCTACGCCCCATTTTGCCATCAGGGTGGGGATCAGGACGTGAAAGTTCGCAGCAGCGTCAAGCCGATATGTGAGCACTGCAAGGTCATCAAAAGACAGGGCGTGACTCGCATCATCTGCAAGCGCAATCCAAAGCATAAACAGAGGCAGGGTTAAGTGGCGCGCATCGCCGGCGTCGATCTCCCTCGCGAGAAGAAGGTAGAGATCGGCCTCACCTACATTTTCGGCATCGGTCGCGCGACCGCCCGCCGCATCCTCGCCTCAACCGGCGTGAACGCCGAGCAGCGCGTTCGTGATCTGAACGACGCGGACACGCAAAAGCTTCGTCAGGCGATCGAGAAGGACATTCGCGTCGAGGGCGCCCTGCGCACCGAAGTCGCGATGAACATCAAGCGCCTCATGGACATCGGCAGCTATCGCGGCATCCGTCACCGCCGCGGTCTCCCGGTTCGTGGTCAGCGCACGCACACCAACGCCCGCACCAAGAAGGGTCCACGCCGCGCTATCGCCGGCAAGAAGAAGGTGACCAAGTAATACTATGGCCATAGGGAAGAAGACCAAAAGAGTGATAGAGGCAGAGGGCATTGCCCACGTCTCCGCGACTTTCAACAACACGACCATTACCATCACCGACGCGCACGGAAACACGATTTCGTGGGGCTCGTCTGGGAAGGCCGGCTTCAAGGGCTCCAAGAAGTCGACCCCGTTCGCGGCAACAGTCGCGGGCGAGCAGGCTGGACGCGAAGCGGTGACGCTCGGTGTCCGCCGCGTGCATGTGCGCGTGCAGGGACCGGGTTCGGGCCGCGAGTCGGCGATCCAGGCGCTCGTCGCCGCCGGTCTGCAGGTGAAGTCGATCAAGGACGTGACGCCGATTCCGCACAACGGCTGTCGTCCCCCGAAGCGCAGGAGAGTCTAAGCCATGCGCTACACGGGACCGAGCTGCCGCATGTGCCGCCGCGAGGGAACGAAGCTGTTCCTCAAGGCGACCAAGTGCTTTACCGAGAAGTGCCCAGTCGAGCGTCGTCCAACGCCGCCCGGCCAGCACGGCTCTTCGACCGCCCGTCGTCGCAAGATGTCGGAGTACTCGAAGCAGCTGCGCGAGAAGCAGAAGATCAAGCGGATCTACGGCGTGAGCGAGAAGCAGTTCCGTAACACCTTCGAGCGCGTTGCAACGCTCCCCGGCATTACCGGACACAATCTCCTCGCCGCTCTCGAGAGCCGCCTCGACAACGTCGTGTACCGCATGGGATTCGCCGGCAGCCGCAAGGCGGCGCGCGTTCTCATTCGTCACCGCCACGTCGAAGTGAACCAGAAGTCGGTTGACATCCCGAGCTTTCTGGTCGAGCCGGGCCAGGAGATCCGCGTGCGCATGAAGTCTCGCGAGCAGGCGAGCATCATGACGGCGATGGATCAATCCTCGCGCGGCGCGCCGCTGTCGTGGATCGCCGTTGACCGCGACACCTTCAGCGGAAGAATGCTGGAGAAGCCGACGAGGCCGAACATCCCGATCGCCGCGCAGGAACAGCTGGTGGTCGAGCTTTACTCGAAGTAGCTGTCGGCAACTGCGAACTGCGGACGGTTGGAACGGGCAAGTGCACCATCTAGAGATCAAGCAGCACGAGACCCTAACTCTCGTTACGGGCTCACCGCGCGTTAGGGGCGGGGTGGCACGTTCAAGGAACTGAAACGAAAATGGCAAACGCAATTGATTTGAGGGGTCTTGTCCGCCCGCAGCTCGTCGAAGCGACGAAGCGCGAAGACAATCCCAATGTCGCAGAATTCCGCCTCCAGCCGCTCGAGCGCGGCTTCGGCCACACGCTTGGAAACGCCATGCGGCGTCTCCTCCTCTCCTCGCTCCGCGGATCCGCTGTCTGGGGATTCCGCATCGACGGCGTGCTGCACGAGCACCAGACGATTCCGGGCGTGGTGGAAGATGTCCATCAGATCATCGGCAACCTCAAGGTGCTGACGCTGACTCTCGACGAGGGCGTCGAGAGCACGATCCTTCGTATCTCGAAGAACGCGGCCGGTCCCGTGACCGCTGCTGACATCGAGGGCCAGGGTGGGGTCACGATCGTCGATCGCACCCAGCACCTGTTCACGCTGCAGGGCGACCGCGACATCAACGTCGAGCTGTACGTCGGTCGCGGCCGTGGCTACGTCGAGGCCGACCAGCACGCGGTCGACAAGACGCTGCCGGTCGATGTCGTACGCGTCGACTCGATCTACAACCCCGTTCGCCGCGCGAACTTCTCGGTTGCCGAGACCCGCGTCGGCCAGCGCACCGATTACGATCGGCTGACGCTGACCGTTGAGACGAACGGCACCGTGACTCCCGAAGAAGCGGTGAGCTATGCCGCCGCGCTCGCGCAGACACACTTCCAGTACTTCGCGGGCTTCGGCTCGCACGCATCGGCGCCGCTCACCCCGGGCTCCGAGATTCCAGGCGGCGATGCTCACCGCCTCGCCGAGGTGCTGCGCACTCCGATCGAGGATTTCGAGCTGTCGGTCCGCTCGGTGAACTCGCTCAAGAACTCCAGCGTTCGCACCCTCGGCGATCTGGTCCGCCAGACGGAAAGCCAGATCCTGCAGGTCAAGAATTTCGGCAAGAAGTCTCTCAACGAGATCGCCGATCTGCTCGAGCGTGAGAGCCTGAACTTCGGGATGAAGTACGAGGAGACCCCCGACGGCGTCCGCATCACCGATCAGGGCACGCCGCCAAACCGCAACGTCGCCACCGTTGGCGCGGACGACGAAGAGGAAGTCTAGGCAATGCGCCACCGCAAACAGGGCCGTCAGCTCCGCCGGACGAGCGAGCAGAAGCTCGCTCTCATGCGGAGCTTGGCCAAGGCGCTGATCGAGAAGGGCGCGATCGAGACCACCGAGGCGAAAGCCAAGGAGCTCCGTCCGTTCGTCGAGAAGCTGATCACCAAGGCGAAGACGGGAACGCTGCACAACCGCCGCCTCGCCGGCCGCAAGGTTCCGCACCGCGCGACCGCCGACAAGCTGTTCCAGGAGATCGGACCGCGCTTCGCGACGCGCGCGGGCGGTTACACGCGCATCCTCAAGACCGGTCACCGCAAGGGTGACGGCGCCGAGATGGCGCGTATCGAGCTGCTGGACGGGGAGGCCAAGTAAATGGCGCAGATCAAGAGAAACCGCTGCTACGTGTGCGACAAGGGCGTCGCGTACGGAAACAACGTGTCACACGCGAACAACAAGACGCGCCGTACCTGGAAGCCGAACCTCCAGGTCGCACGGATCGTCGTCGACGGAAAGATCACCAAGGTGAAGGTGTGCACTCGCTGCATCCACGCCGGCAAAGTTACGCGTGCGCCGAGAGG
>JBGTEZ010000191.1:0-8107 GCA_041747535.1 Gemmatimonadaceae bacterium | reverse complement strand
CTCCGGCGACTGGCGGTGCGGGCAGCGCTCGGTGTCGGCGCCGCCGGCGGGCGCGGGGAGAATTCGTCGGGCGACCTTATCGTCGCCTTCTCGACTGCCAATGCCGGCATGTACAAGGATACAGGCGTCGTAACCCCAAGGATGCTTTCCAACGACGCGATGAACCCGCTCTTTTACGCGACGGTTCAGGCGACGGAGGAAGCCATCATGAATGCAATGGTTGCCAGCCCGACGATGACGGGCGCCGACGGAGCGCGGGCATACGGAGTTCCGCATGCGCGTCTGCAGGAGGCGCTCAGACGGTTCAACCGTCTTGCGGAACTGCGGTAGGCCGATGTCGTACATAGAATCGCAGCTGCTGCCCGGCGAGGCGATCAGATACAGGGGTCATCTGCATCGCAGCATCTTTGCGCCGGCCTTTGTCTTCGCCGTTCTCGCGGTCCTTTCGCTCGTGATCGTGCTACAATCGGGCGATTGGCCGTTGTTCTACGGGCTCGCGGTTCCAGCGTTGATCGCTTACGTGTGGGCGCAGATCGTTTACACGACCTCGGAGTTCGCGGTCACCAACAAGCGCGTCGTGATCAAGGTCGGCTGGCTGCGCCGCCGCACTGTCGAGACGATGCTCAGCAAGGTGGAAGGGATCAACGTCGATCAAAGCCTGATTGGGCGTCTGCTCGGTTACGGGTCCATCATCATCACGGGCACCGGGGGAACGCAGGAGCCGTTCAGAAACATCGGAGCGCCATTCGAGTTCCGGCGGCAGGTGCAGGCGCAGGTGAGCGCGGCGGAGGACTATCAAAGGACGCCCGTGAAGCCGGTGGAGAGCGCGGCGCCGGCGCTACCCCCGCTTCCGCCGATGAGAGAGGAACGCGATTGCCCCTGGTGTGCCGAGAGGGTGCTGGCTCGCGCCCGGGTGTGCAAGCATTGTGGGCGCGAGATCGAGCCGCTGCGCTAGGTGGCGACGGTCCATTGCGGAGAGCGGATCTGTTATCGCGTTTGCAGCCGCACGCTGTGAGCTTGGCGCTGCAAGCTGAAAACACGTTCAGTTGCAGTTGCAGAAGTCATTGGACTCACTCAAGGCTTGAAGAGTAGCAGAGCGCGCAATTCGAATCCGATGCCCGGTTTCTCCATCGTGGCCGGGCTTGGTGCGAGAGCCGCGATCGCCTCGAGCCAATCGTCATCCGGCATCGACGAATCGGTAAACGCCTCGAGCTCCCGTTCGCGCGCGGTGCCATGAGACGCACTTGCAACCTCTCTTGCCGCGGCGGCAACATGGGCGCGAGCCGCTCGCAGGTTTGGCGGCGCGTTCTGCAGGGAAGCGTCGATCCGGTTCAGCATCCGCTTGCGCCCGGAAGGCGCACTGACCGCCACCCCGGCCGATGCGGATGCTTCGTTATAGGCGCTCCACTCTTCGATTGCCCGCAGGGCCGTCTCGTAATCCGCGGGGTCCGCATCCACCGCATCTCCCTCTGCGAGCATGCAGGCAGAAATCTGGGCATCGAGATCAGTAGACATGCGGCCCGCGCGCGAAACCAGAAGTAAAGGCAGGTCGTCCAAAATTCCCACCGCGACAAACCCAGAATCACCGGCTACCGCAGCGGCGGCGGACACGCGACCCGGATCGACCGCACCTGGATCGGCTGGCGCCCATCGTCTGAGAATTGCGCGCAGCTTTTCTACGCGCATCGGGATGCTTGCCGCGGACTCGCCTGCCTCCCCTGTGCTCGAGAGGGGACTGACACCGGCACCAACGAGCGCTCGCGCCAGATCCCACTTTCCGCGAACGAGCATCTGTCCGCGCAATACGAGCTCTGCGCTCGCCGGCGGCCGGACCTGATAGACTCTCACGCGCGAGTGTGCCGAGCCCATGCGTGCGACGCGGCCCACCCGCTGATCGAGCCTCGCCGCTGTCCAGGGAACATCGAGGTGAACGATGATCCCGGCGTCCTGCAGATTGACTCCCTCGCTCAGCAGGTCGGTCGTGAGCAGAACATCGATCATTTCTGCGCGCGGCGGAGGCCGCCTGTGGTTGGCAAGCGGCGCAAAGCGCTCGATCGTATCGTGGCGAGATAATTTCCCGCCTGCTACCTGCGCTCCACTGGCGGTGAGCATTGCCACTCCCGGACGGTTGGCGAGCCGCCGGTAGAGCGTCGCGATCGTCGCCGAGTACTGTGCGAACGCAACGATTTTCTGCGCGGGTGACTCGCGGAAGAACCGCAGCAGGTGTTCGGCGCGGACATCGTCGATCAGGGACGCGTTCCGCGTTCGCTCGAGGGACAGCTTCAACGCGGACGAGTGGATCTTCACCGAGTCCAGAAGCGCGGTCGCATTGAAGGTGGGTGGCGCGAGCAGCTCCGGGAATCCGAGTTGAACCGATTCCTCCACCGCGGCCCAGGCCGCAAGCTCGGCCGCGGAAGGATATCTGCCGGCCTCGAGCGAGGCGATCAGCCCAATCGCCTTTGCCAGACGCCGGTGGAGCGCCGCCCTGAGGGCTGCTTCGCTGGAAGCCCACTGGTGCACGAGGCCGCGATTTATCAGGGAGCCGCCGCACCCGGCGTCGCGCGCTGGGAGCGGTGGCGGAATCGACATCAGCTGAGTGACGAGATCAGGGTCATCGGGTACGTCGTAAGCAATGACGGGTGCGATGCGGGGAAGCCCGGAGATACTTTCGTCCCTGGCATCGCGCCTCACGACACACTGGGCAATTTCATGCTCGCTGAGGTCCTTTGCGCGCGACCCGAGAAACAGCGACAGGAGAGTGGTGAGATCCGCTCGCCGGTTGTGAATCGGCGTCGCGGTGAGCATGAGCACTCGGGCATCCCGTGCCAGCAGCGCGATCCGGCGAAATCGGCGAGTTGCCGGGTTTCGCGCGTGGTGAGCTTCATCGAGAACGAGAAGCGCCGACCCGAGCTCCGGCGGATCGCTTCGACTGAGCTGCTCATACGTGATGAATCCGGCGGCCATGTCAGCGAGCGCGAGGGCGTCTTCCCACATCTTGCGGAGACCAGCGGGGGCGACGATGTGACAACGCTCAAACCGTCGAGCGACCGCGAGAGCGACGAACGTCTTTCCCATTCCGACCTCGTCGCACAGGAGTGCGCCGCCGGTTTTCCGGAGCGCAGTCAAGAGACGCTCGATGACGGAGCTCTGATGCGGGTGCAACCGTATGGATCCCATTGACGGCTCTCTTACCCGCGACCCAAGGATTATCCGCGCGATCATCGCGCGCACTACGGGCGGGGTCTCTATTCTGAGCGTCGAGTCCATTCGAGCAGTGGCTGCACGTCCTGCCTTGTGATGTCATACGCCGTGAGAGCCGCGTCGAGCAGCGCCGAATCGGAGGTGCTGCCATGCGCGGCAGCCAGGGTTGTGCGAGCAGCGGCCCAATCGGAAGGAATCGGAAGCAGCGACATGGTCCAACCCAAAAACCGTCGATAGTCTCCGCGCGCCGGCTCGGCGATCACATCGAGCCACGCGGCCATCAGGGGTCCATTGATGAGAGCGGCGAGTGCGCGCGCGTCATCGAGCGAGGGGCAGGGAACGGCGTAACACGTGTTGAGAGGAACGAGACCGCTGCCTTCCTCGGCGACGATGGCTCGGGGGCGTCTTCCAATGTCGGCCCAGATCACTCTGGGTCTCTCGGTGCAGGCGCTCTCGATACGGAAGACCGACCACCACTCCTTCCGTGAATGCAGGTCGGTGCGGCGCGTCAGCTGCCGTCGATAGCGTGCGAGCCAGCGAGCCGCCAAGGGAGGAAGCGATTCGAGTGGCTGCCCTCCAGCGTCATGAGGCCAGACGAGGTGCTCCTGACCGCGTTCGGCAATCGGCGAGAGGGATTCTCCGCGGACTGCGGGTCGCAGCAGCTCTGCCTCGATCGTAGAGAGTCGACCATTCGAGGAGATCGCCGCGACTCCCTCCTTCACCGACTCGACCCGCACAACGTAGGCCTCGTTGAATCCGGTCTTCACGCCGAGAAGGGGGCGGCCGAACCGGGAATCGGCAAGACAGACTCCGGCTTCATTGACGCGGTCGAACGCGCGCCGGGCCTTCGGAGAGATCAGCAGCCATGGGCTTCCCTGCGTCTCGTCGAATGCCAGGTCAGCCGCGGGGGATTGCCATCGCGTGACGCCCCGTTGTGAGCGAACCTCGCAACGCATGTCTTCGCCTATACTCGAGCCTGCGTTCCCTGCTGCGGACGCGACGTTATGCGGACTTGCGACGGTCTTGCCCTTCCGGCAAACGAGCAGAGACGGATAGACGGCTGCATCGAATCCGGATCTCGCGTCTCCCAGATCCTCGAGAAGCAGCAATCGTGTTCGCGTCGCAAGGAAACTCCGCACACCTCCGCCAGCGAGCGAGCGCCACAACTTGGAGGGGAGAAGCAGACCGAGAATTCCTCCGTCCTTCAGGAGTCCGTGTGAGCGCTCGACAAAGAGTGCCGCCATATCAACCTGCGCCGCGAAGCCGCGCCCGGCGCCGGACATTGTCGCTCCGCGTCGCCACGCAGCTTCGCGATATACCTCGAACTCACGGCGCAGTGCCTGCCGGCTCGAAGCCGCGATCCGATGGAGACGCACCCAGGGCGGATTGCCGATCACGATGTCGAATCCACCCGCCGCCGCTACATCGGAGAAATGCGCTTCGAAGGAAAAAGGGAGCGCTCCCCCGGCGCTGAGAGCGCGTGCTCTGGATGACGCGGCCCTGATCCGACCGCGGAGCTCGAGCAGGCGATTGCTCTCCCCCCTACCCGGAGCGTGCCGCCGCCCGAAGAGGTCTCGCGCGCGGCGTGCGAGCAACAGCTCCTTCCGTTCGTTGCGCATTCGCACCAGCGAGCGCGACAATGCCTGGATTGCCGCCTCGCGCTCGTGATTGTCGAGAGCTCGGGCCAGCGTCAACTTGCGCGGGCCAGTCGCGCGCATGTAACGCCCGCGTAGTGTCTGCAGCTTCTTGCCACGGATCGAAAGCCCGCCCCTGAAATCAGCGGCAGCGAGAGAATCTCCCACTCGAACGTGGCGATCGAGATTCGGAAGCGGGGTCACACGCATGGGGTCCGCTTCGCCGCTCTCGACAACGACCGAGAGCCAGAGGCGAAGCTCGCACAGCCAGACGGCGGTCGGATTCAGATCGATGCCGAAGATCGATGAGGCAAGAACCCGTCGCCGCACGTCGGCCACAGATCCCGGCTCACCGCGATCTCTGCGCATCGTTGCCAGTCGCTCCAGCCCGTGCACCAGGAAAGCCCCGGAGCCGCAGGCCGGGTCGAGAACTCGCAGCGCGCGAAGATCTTCGAGGTCGAGGCCGTGGGCGGCTACCGCGGTGAGGATTTCTTCCGTCACATGCTCGACCAGGTCCTGAGGCGTGTAGAACGCGCCGCTTCCTTTCCGCGTCTCTGCGCCCATCAGGGCCTCGAAAGCCTTGCCCAGAATCTCCGGATCTATCGAGGCGTCGGACCAGGTGGCGGAGTCCTCGCGCCCGCTGAAACGGTAGCGCGATAACAGGGAGCCAAACGCCATACCAAAGGCCTCGTCGCTGAATGAAAGGCGTCTTGCCTTTTTCTCGAGAGAAGAGCGAGCGAACAGTCCGCCATTGAGGAACGGAATTCGTCCGAACCCCTTTGCCCGGACGGCGCGTGACCTGACCGCGGTGTTGAGTGTGCCGAAGAAGAGCGGCTCGAGTACGCGAGCCTGGTACCGACCCCCGGCTTCCATGCAGCGACCGTAGCCGTTCGCGAGAAATCCAAAGTCGCCGTCGAGCCATCCCTTGGTCTCGAGAAACGACAGGAAGATGAGCCGCGACATGTAGATCAACGCCAGCTCCCGGCGCTCCCTTGCGTCGATGTGTCCGCTGATGGAATTGGCGAGGAGTGAGATCGTTTCGTCGAGGGTGCGGAAGAATCTTCGCGTGATGGATTCCCGACCCAGGATATCGAGCCAGCGCGCGTAGGTGAGCAGATCTGATTCGTTGAGTGCGGCTGCCAGAGAGCAAAGTGTCTCCGCGTCACTCGTGAACAGCCGCTCAGGCTTGCACACCAGAGATGCTATTCGCGGCCCCGGGCGCGCGATCGACCAGCAGACTATCGAGACGACCTCACTGTCGGTGGCAACGACGATCCAGAGTAGTTGGGCCGTCTGGCGAGCCAGTCCGACCGCAACGGCGGTAAGAGTTTCCCGACTGTCACACCGTTCGGGAAGCTCGAGGAGAAGAGCGCGGAGCGCGCCCGCCCCCCGCGCGACATGAGCGATGCGAACTGTCGGGGGGATTCCAAGAGTGGCGCGGGCGCGGTAGTCGAGTGGATGCGGCGGCGTGTGAAAACCAAGCTCTCGAGCTATTCCCGCGAGGCCACCCATGCCGGCGGCTCCAGCAAGAAGCCCGGTCGAGCGCTCGAGTGTCGGCACCCGACCAGCGTATCAGCTCAATCCGACATCTCAGGCATCGATTGTTGACCGGTCAGGGCGAAAGCCTGCAGCAACTGCGTTTCCCATGTCGGGCATCGGTGCTGTCATCACGTTTGCAGCTGATGTCTGCCAGCTCAGAAGCTGCGAGCTGCAAACAAGTTCAGTCGTAGTATCAAGACTCAGGGGCTGCCGAACGGTACGTCCGTCCCTTCCACGTGACCCGCCTTCCGCGGATGATGGCGGTCGCGAAAATGTATAGCAGCACCGCCGCGCCAAGGGGATAGAGGAGCGCGTATAGCGGTGACTCTCCGACCTGTGCGTAAACCACTACCCACCAGAGCAGGGTGGCCGTAACCGCGATGACAGCCCAGAGCAGCATTCCACCCGCCACCAGACCAAACGCTGCCATCGCCAGCACGATCACAGGCAGGAGCTGCATCAGCGGCGGTGTCAGCAACGCGAACGGAAAAACCATGCGGCCGAACCGCCCGAACGGCATCGAGTCGAGCCCGGCAGCGAACACGTTCTTCCTCCAGCCGTCGATCAGGCCCTGGAGCGATGTGTACATTCGCGTCGACAGTTGATCCAGCCCGAGCATCAGGACCAGCTTCTTGCCTCGCGCAAAAACCGTTTGCGCGAGCATCAGGTCTTCTGCAACGACCGACCTCACGCACGCGTGGCCGCCGATACCGTCGTAGGCCGATCTCGTAAAGAAGATGCACTGGCCGTTGGCGATCTTCTCCGATGCGAGTGGAGAGTCGTTGACGGATTCCGTTCCGCCATAGCGCATCGAGAGAATCGTGAACATCTGCGGCTGAATCAGCTTCTCCCAGAATCCGCCAAGCTCCTGGCGCCCTGCCACCGAGAACATGTCGGCGCGGTGGTGATGGATCGCATTCACTGATCGTGTCACCAGGTCGGAAGCGTGGTGAGTATCCGCATCGGTGAAGAGGAGTATCTCGCCGCTCGCCGCACTGGCGCCGGTGGTACACGCCCATTGCTTCCCAAACCAGCCTTCCGGCAGGGGATGATTGATTACTACGCGCGCGCGCGCGTCGCCGTCCGCAGCGTGCAGTGCGGTTTCGCCCGTGCCGTCCGTGGAAGTGTCATCCACCACGATCAGCTCGAGGCGGGGATACGACGTCGCAAGAATCGACGTGACGCAACGCGCGATGTTGTGCGCTTCGTTGCGGGCGGGAACGATGACCGAGACTAGCGGTGCGCCGGCC
The DNA here is from genome assembly GCA_041747535.1 of Gemmatimonadaceae bacterium. GTDB lineage: Bacteria > Gemmatimonadota > Gemmatimonadetes > Gemmatimonadales > Gemmatimonadaceae > UBA4720. The sequence continues at coordinate 483 of JBGTEZ010000191.1, read as the reverse complement.
GGTGCCTCGTTGCTCTCGTCGTCCAGCGAGCGAGAGTTGCGCAAGCGAAAAAAAGTTATGACCTGGGGCAGGATCCAGGGGAGGGAACAGAAAATCGGGATGAGCTGACGCATCGTCAACTAATAGCGGGGAACCAACCGCCGTGTGAACCGAGAGTCCTGGGTTCGGCAGACGGGATCCAAGTCCTGAGTGGACGGTATCGAGTTGCAGTTAATAGTTGTCATCAGTGTGGTGGAAACTGTAAATCACTGTCAACTAAGACTGAGGGCTGACCACTCTTTACTTGGATTCCCTCAAACGTCCAGTGGAGCCGGCACGGATGCGAGCCAGTCAGACGCCACGGGACAAGAAAAAGGGCGCCGCTGAAAGCGACGCCCTTCCTGATTGTTTGAGAGTGCTAGCGGTTTCCGCCGCCGCCACCACCCTGACCACCGCCGCCGGGCTTACCTCCGCCCCCGCCGCCCTGGCCTCCACCACCCTGGC
>JBGTEZ010000190.1:0-2463 GCA_041747535.1 Gemmatimonadaceae bacterium | reverse complement strand
CACTTCGCGATCATGTTCGAGGCGCTGTTCATCCTCACCACGGTTGACGCCGGGACGCGGGTCGGGAGGTTCATGCTGCAGGATCTGCTCAAGCACGTGTGGGCTCCGATCGGCCGGGTATCGTGGTATCCGGCGGTGCTGATCTCGAGCGGACTCGTCGTGGCGATGTGGGGATACTTCCTCTATCAGGGCGTGCAGGACCCGCTCGGCGGGATCAATTCGCTGTGGCCGCTCTTCGGAATCTCGAATCAGCTGCTCGCCGCCGTGGCGCTGTGTGTTGCAACGACGATCATCATCAAAATGGGAAAGGCGCGCTACGCGTGGGTGACGCTCGTTCCCCTCGCATGGCTGGCGACCGTGACGATGACAGCCGGCTGGCAAAAGATTTTCTCGCCAAATCCGCGTTTGGGTTTCCTGGCTCACGCACGAATGCTGAAGGACCAGGTTGACGCGCAGCAGCTTCCGGCCGGAGCGAAGTCATTTGCCGACGCTGGAAGGATGATCCTGAACGACAGGATCGACGCCGCGGTAGCTGTATTCTTCATCCTGTCGGTAATCGTGATTCTCGTCGCATCGGCCCACGAGTGGTTCGAGATCCTGAGCGGCCGCAAAGCAGCGCGCAGCACCGAAGTGCCGTTCGACGCGGGGAGCCGTGCAGCGTGACGACCCCACTGATTATCTTCGGCATTGCGCTTCTCACCCGGGGCGATCGTCGCGTCGGCCCTTGGTGAATCCCAAACCGCCATCACCGGAACCTGTGAACAGAACATTTCCTGCCCGCGCGCTTTGTGCGCTTTCGCTCTGCATCGCGATCAACGCCCTATGTTCGCTGCCACTCGCCGCTCAGTCTCCTCCGCCATTCGACTTCTCCATCAAGAACATCATGCGCGGCCCGGAGCTTTACGGCCGCCAGCCGGGAAACGTGCGCTGGAGCGCGGACAACCGGTGGATCTACTTCACCTGGGTTGAAGCCGGGAAGGATTGGCGCGAACAGCCGGCGCAGTATCGGGTGCGCGCGGTGGCGGGTGCAAAACCGGAGCGGGTTTCGATCCAGCAGGCGGACTCCACCGGGCCTCAGTTCGCGCAGGGAGAACGGTCGAACAACGGCCGGTTCTCCGCCGTCGAATCCAACGGCGACATCTTCATCAATGACCTGACCACCGGAACGACCCGGCGCCTGACACAGACGGTTGCCGCGGAGCGGACTCCGCAGTTCTCGGCCCGCGACGACCAGGTTTTCTTCATCCGCGACAACAACGTCTACTCGATCGATCTCGCGAGCGGATTTCTGCGCCAGGTCACCGACATCCGGACCGGTCCCGAGCCGACAGACTCGGCCAAAGCCGAAGGGCAGCGCGGCCGGCTCGAGCAGCAGCAGCGCGACCTGTTCGAGTCGGTTCGAGACCGGATTCGCGCCGACAGCATCGCGCGCGCCGACCGGCGCACCCGCGAGTCACTGGGGTTGAAGCCGCTCTACCTGCAGCGGGGGGAGGAGGTTTCGCGCTTCTCGGTTTCGCCGACGGGCCGCGCGGTACTGGTGAGCACGCGCATTCCGACGACGGCGACACGGGCAACCGACGTTCCTCAGTACGTGACGCGCAGCGGATACACCGAAGACCTGAGGGTTCGCACCAAAGTGGGCGATGTCACGGAGAAGGGACGCGTCGGCGTGATCACGCTTCCGGCGGGCACGGCGACCTGGCTCAAGCCGTTCGGCTCCGACACCACAGGGGGATTTTTCCGGCTGATCGGCTGGAACGACGCCGGAACGCGGGGACTGCTACAGGCGTACAGCGCCGACAACAAGACCCGCTTCACTCAGCTCGTCGATCCCGCGGGTGCACTGACGACCATTGAAACACTGCGCGATTCGGCGTGGGTAGGAGGGCCGTGTGCCTCCTGCTCCGGATGGTTCGAGGGCGGCCGGCGCATCTGGTACACCTCGGAGGCGGACGGATTCTCGCATCTGTACACGATGCTTCCCGACGGTACCGGCCGGCGCCAGCTGACGAGCGGAAGGTGGGAGGTACGGGACGTCGCGCTCTCCAGTGATGGGCGCTCGTTCTACATCACCACCAACGAGGTCTCTCCGTTCGAGGAGCACCTATATCGCCTGCCGGTCACAGGAGGCACGCGCGAAAAGCTCACCACGAAACAGGGTAAACACGACGCGGTCGTCTCCGAGAACGGACAGCTGATCGCCGACGTCTACTCATACGTGAACCGGCCACCGGAGCTGTTCGTGATGCGCAATCGCGCCGGCGCCGAGATGTCTCAGCTGACGACCTCGCCGAGCGCGGAGTGGCTGTCTTTCCCGTGGATTGTGCCGGAGATCGTGATGATACCGGGATCGGATGGAGTGCAGATACCCGCGCACATCTATCGTCCGAGCGACATGAAGGCGCAGTCGAACGGCGCCGCGGTGATCTTCGTTCACGGCGCCGGCTACCTGCACAACGTCGG
>JBGTEZ010000189.1:0-15824 GCA_041747535.1 Gemmatimonadaceae bacterium | reverse complement strand
AGATGCGCGGCGCCTGGCGGCCGAAGGCGCGGCGCGGCGCGCGGCGGAAACGCGCGAGCAGGAGCTTCAGGGTCTCGCCGACCAGCTACGCCAGCAGAAACAGGAGCTCGAGACAAGCACGCTCGACGCTGAGGACGCGCGCCGCCAAGCCAATGAGTCATTGGCGCGCGCGGATGAAGCCAATCGCGCGAAGAGTCAGTTTCTCGCCGCCATGTCGCACGAGCTCCGCACGCCGCTCAACGCCATCGGCGGCTATACCGATCTGCTGGCGATGGGATTGTCCGGACCTGTGACGCCGCAGCAGCAGGAACAGCTCGCCCGGATCAGGCGGAGCCAGGAGCACCTGCTCGGCATCATCAACGACATCCTGAATTTCAGCCGGCTGGAGGCCGGACGTCTCTCGTACAACATTATGCCGGTGGGCGTGCAGGATGTCGTCGAGTCGGTAACGCACATGATCGTGCCGCAGGCGAAAGCAAAGGGACTGCAGCTCGACGACAGAGGGTGTCGTGTCGAAACGAGAGTTCTTGCTGACCGGGCGAAGATGGAACAGATCGTCCTCAATCTCGTGTCGAACGCCGTGAAGTTCACGCCTGCCGGCGGCAAGATCACGCTCTCGTGCGTGGTGAAGCGTGGTAAGGTCGTCATCACCGTGCTGGATACCGGCTCGGGAATCCCGGCAGACAAGCTCGACGCGATCTTCGAGCCTTTCGTCCAGGTAGGACGCACGCTCACCACTGCGCGAGATGGTGCCGGCCTCGGACTGGCGATCAGCCGCGAGCTGGCGCGTGGCATGGGCGGCGACATCACCGCGGACAGCAGGATTGGCGTCGGGTCGGAGTTCAAACTGGTGCTTCCCGAAAATCAGCCGTGACCGCGCTGGGGGTGGTGGCGGTGGCAGCGGCGGTGTCGGTTGCGTCCATCGCCGGCGCCCAGAATCCCCCACCGCCCGCCCCCTCGCAGAATCCGTCGCCGATGGTCGAGGCAACGCGCGCACACGAGCGATTGGCCCCGAGGGAGCTCGGGGGAACTGTACGCTCTTTCGCCGGGCCGGCAGCGAGGTCCGTCGAGCTTTGGATCCCCGACCGAGCGCGGACCTCTCCCGGCGTGGACCTGGTCGTGCATTTCCACGGCGCGGCGTGGCTCCCGCATCAGGCCGCCGCCCGGATTGCCGCTCCCACTGTTGCCGCGGTCGTCAACCTTGGGGCGGGCTCGGGCGGTTACCACCGCGCCTTCGCCGACCCGGCTGTCTTCGATTCGCTTCTTGCCGGCGTTGCACGCGAAGTATCGGAGGCGCTCGGTAAGCCCGTCCGCATTGGCCGGGTGACGCTGGTTGGGTTCTCCGCCGGTCACGGCGGGATCCGCGCAATTCTCCTCGATCGCCGGCACTTCGCGACGGTCGACGCCGTGCTGCTGCTCGACGGAATGCACACTTCGTATGTCCCCGAGGGCAACGTCCTCGACAAGGGCGGTGCGATCGACACCACCAACCTCGCCGCGTTCGCCGAGTTCGCGCGCGCGGCGATGCGCGGCGAAAAGCGATTCGTCGTCACGCACTCGGAGATCTTCCCAGGCACCTTCGCCAGCACGACGGAGACGGCCGACTGGCTTTTGCGCGCGCTCGATCTCAGGCGCACGCCAGTCCTGCGCTGGGGTCCGCGCGGGATGCAGCAGCTGAGCGAAGTACGTGCGGGCCTCTTCGAGCTGCTTGGGTTCGCGGGCAACTCCGCGCCGGATCACGTCGACCACCTCCATGCGATGCCCGAGTTTCTGGCGCGAGCTACCAGCAACAGACGCGAAGCGATACGAGACCAGTAACAGCGACGACAACCAGACGGTTGGTTGCCGGATGGGCTTCAAGGCGCGCTGGTCAGGTTTGCGACCGAGTACCTGAAAGTAGATTATATCTTCTGGGGAACCGAGGAGCTCTATTACTCCGAGGCTATTGACCGTTTCTCAGACGTGCGAGGTATTGATGACCAGAGCCCTGAACGCTCTCCTACTGGCTTTGGCGCTGCCGGCGGCGGCCAGCTGTGCATTGCTCCGCACGGGAAACGTCGAGCCGGAGGCCGAAGCGGTCGTCGTCCAGGTGCGCGAGTACAACCGCTCGTCTACCGTGGATGTCGTCGCCTGGGCGCCGGAAGAAACCGGATACGGACTGCACGCGATGGTTCGGCGCGATGGCAATCTTGTGCGCGACCATCGCCTATACGTGAGCACTCTCTACCTCGGCACGGGATTCTTCCGCAATGCCTCAACATTCGGTCCCGGAGAAGCTTTCAGGCGACGTCGCTTCGTCGAGATGATCGCGCCCCACGAGCAGCTGCTCGAGGCGACGGGACTCTTCCATGACGCGCAGCACTGCTACGGCTGGGCCCGCTGTTCTCCCCGCCAAACCGGCGGAGCGCGACTGCCTGATTCGCTCCTCAGGGCGAGCCGTGACAGTCTGTCGGTGCGATTCTACGACAGCGCGGGCAGCGAGCTGATCGTCACCGTCCGTCGTGACGTGATCGACCCGTACCTCAAGGCGGTGGATTCCGTTACCGCGGCTCTCCGGAAGAACTAGCGAGGGACGCCATCTTCGCAACCGTATTCATGTTGCGGGCAGTCCCGGTTCTGGCAGCCGGTATCTTCAGCTTCGACCGCGCCATGTTGTCGCCGTAGACCACATAGATCTCCTTCCGTCCGAGCGCGACCTCCTCACCGTCCTGGCCGGAAATGCTCTCGAGCGCATCGGCCGGAGGCGCCGCCTCGAGAAAAATCGCCATCGTGCGATTGGGAGCCGCTTTGGGAAACGGATTGGCCGCGAGCACGTCGGCAATTTCCGACGCGGTGCGCACCATGACGGCGACGGGCTTCCCGGCATACGCGAGCAGGCGAGCCTCGAGCTCCTTCTTTACTCTCGCCGCGCTGAGCTCACTCTCGAACACGACATTCCCGCTCGCGATGTACGTGCGGACGGAATGGAATCCGGCGTCCTCGCACATTGCCCTGAGCTCCGTCATCGGGAGCTTGCCTGTTCCGCCGACGTTCACCGCGCGCAAAAGCGCGACGAAGGATGTCACTGACGCCGGGCTGGCCGTCGCGTCTCAGTCGCGATCGCCTTCCGTCTCGGGCAGCCCAGGTGGTGATCGTTCACCAGCCCGACCGCCTGCATCCACGCGTACATGATGGTCGAGCCGACGAAGGTGAAGTCGCGCTTCTTCAGATCCTTGCTCAGCGCGTCCGATTCAGGTGTCTGCGCCGGCACCTCGCTCAGCGACGCCCACGCATTTTGTCGCGGCTTGCCGCCGACGAATTCCCAGGCATAACGCGCGAAGCTCCCGAACTCGCGCTGCACCTGAAGAAATGCGCGCGCATTCCTGACGGTCCCCTCGAGCTTGAGGCGATTGCGGACCAGACCGGCATTCTGCATCAGCTTCCCGATCCGGTGCGGGGTAAATCGTGCCACGCGCGCGGGATCGAAATCCGCGAATGCCTCGCGGTAGTGCTCGCGCTTTCTGAGCACGATCTCCCACGACAGCCCGGCCTGCGCCCCTTCCAGAATGAGAAACTCGAACAGCACCCGGTCGTCGTGCACCGGCACGCCCCATTCCTCGTCGTGGTATGCGGCGTAGAGTGGATTGTGATCGCCAAAGCACCGCGCCATCGGTCGATGCTCCCGATGTGGATGAGCTACTGGTCCGCGAGCCGGGCCAGCATTTGCTCCCGCTCGGCGCTTCCGATCCAGCGACCGTTCACGACCACGCCGTTTATGCGCGACGAGTTGGCAATGTTCTGAAGCGGGTTCGCATCGAGCAGAATCAGATCGGCGCGCATCCCGGTCCGCACGGCACCCGAGCGTCCTTCCTCCTTCAGATACTTCGCGACGTCCACCGTGCCGGTCCTTAGCGCCTGATACGGCGTCAGTCCGGCGGCAACCAGTGCAATGAGCTCGCGGTGCGCTGAAAAGCCCGGAACGTTCCAGAGCTGCGGCGCATCCGAGCCGAGCAGAAACGGAACACCCGCGTCATAGAGCGACTTGATGAAGCGTCGCCTGAGCGTGATGTACGCCATGCGCTGCTCGCGCGACAATGATGGCTGAGACAGCAGGTTGTTCTTGGTCGCTCGCCAGCTCGCAACCTGCTGCGGAACCCAGTATCTCATCTCAGGGAGAGATGTCAGTTGGTCGCCGGTGGCGTCGTTGGCGTAGTTGTCCGACAGTATCTGAGTCGGCACCATCGCTACGCCCGACGCGCGCACCCGTTCGACAATCCGCGGGAACCGCGATGCGTCCAGCTGATTCACGATCCCCAGCCCGAAGAAACCGTTGAGCGCCGGCGTTAGCGGCGCCGTTCCGGAGTACATCGCTTCGATGAGGCCATCGAGGTGATCGATCGTCGAGTGCTTCGCGGTGAGCGCCACATCGAGACCGACTTCGAGTGGAACGTGACCCGAGAACGTGATGCCGAGCTGGTTTGCGGTCGCGGCCATCGAATCGAAAGCGACGCGCGGAACACCTGGATGGATTTTCAGGAGATCATAGCCGGCTTCCTTCTGCGCGCGCACCATCGCTATCGCCTGTTGCGGCGAGGTGACCGAGTTTCCGTTGAACGAGGGACCGGACGTCAGCAGCCGCGGTCCGAACAACTGGTTGTCGGCAATGCTGTCGCGAATGGCGAGGTGCATCGGGGCGCCGAGCATCCCACGCGCGGTCGTCACGCCGGCGAGCACATAGAGGGCGAGCGTGCGGTGCGCGTTGCCTGCCTGTCCCCCACTCGGAACGTGTGCGTGGAACTCGGCGATCCCCGGCATCAGAAACTTGCCGCGCCCGTCGATGACCGTCGCGCCTCCTGGCGCCGCGCGGGGACCCCCCACGTGCGTGATGCGCCGATTCTCGATGATCACCGTCTGGTTGGCGAGCACCTCCTCACGATCCATCGGAATCACCGACACACTGGTGAATACGATTACTTGCGGAGCACCGGGTGCCTGACAACCGACGTTGTAGCCGGTAAAGAGCATCCCGGCGAAAGTCAAAAGGGCGCTGCGAGCGAGAATGGAGACGCGGAACATAAGGACCTCCCCGGCGGTGGGGTCGACGTCGTTCACAAGGGCGCACTATACTCTACACTCCGGTAAGTCGGTTGGACACTCCAAACGAGGTGTCGCGATGCTCACCCCGGCTCGCTTTCTCCTGCTATCGGGCGTAATCGTCCCGGCCACCGTCCTGGCGCAACCCGGGGACACCATCCGGAGCTCGCTCCGAACGGTGGACATCCGGTCCGGGCAGATCGAAACGGTGTATACCGCGGACCGGCATTTCGAGGCCCCGAACTGGTCGCGTGACGGCCAATTCTTCGTCGTCAACAGCAGGGGCCGGCTCTATCGAGTCCCCGCTCTCGGCGACAAGCGCCTCGAGGAGATTCCCACCGGATTCGCCACTCGGTCCAATAACGATCACGGCATCTCACCTGACGGACATTTCCTCGTCCTCAGCCACCACGCCGAGGAGCACATCATCGACCCGGCGCAGGACTGGCTGGCGTCGAGCATCTACATCCTCCCGATCGAGGGCAGCGCGACGCCGGTCAAGGTCACGACCAGGGCGCCCAGCTTCTGGCATGGATGGTCTCCAGACGGAAAAACTCTCGCCTTCGTCGGGCGCCGAAACGACGAGTGGGACATCTACACGATCCCGGTTGTCGGCGGAGAGGAGAGGCGGCTGACTACTTGCCGCGGGCTCGACGACGGCCCGGACTACACGCCCGACGGGAAGTTCATCTACTACAACTCGTTCTGCAGCGGGAAGATGCAGATCTGGCGCATGCTCGCGGACGGAAGCCAGCCCGAACAGCTGACTCGCGACGCCTACTCGAACTGGTTCCCGCACCCGTCACCCGACGGGCGATGGGTGGTGTTCATTACTTACCTCGAGGACCAAGGGGAGGGTCACCCGTTTGGGAAGCAGGTCAAGCTTCGCCTAATGGCCGTGCGCGACGGCTCGGTGCGCGATTTGACGGCCCCTTTTTTCGGGGGCCAGGGCACCATCAATGTGCCGTCGTGGTCGCCGGATAGTCGGCGGGTTGCATTCGTGGTCTATGGAAAAGACTGATCCGTTTTTTCGGCGACTGACAACGGGTCTTGAGTTTACCGTTTTTGAGTCATCCGTTATTGCGTTCGAGTGTGCGGCCGCGGCTGTCAGCTCACCCAAAAACGGTAAACTCTACAACGGTAAACCCAAAACCCGCCGTCGGTTACGGAAGGAGACGCGGTGACCTCCCGCCGTGACGCGGTTCTCGCGCTTGCAGGGATTGCCTCTCTTCCCCTCTTTCGAACGCTTGGCGCCGGGGAGCTGGTCGAAATCGGCCGCCGGGCGCATGCGCTCGCTGAGCTCGGAGAAGCCGGCGCGCCACGCGCGCTGACGGCGACCGAGTACGCCATCGTTTCCCAGGCGGCAGAGCGAATAATCCCTCGCACTTCTACGCCCGGCGCCACCGACGCTCGCGTCGCCGCGTTCATCGATGTCATGCTCGCCGATTGGTACGACCCGGCGGATCGGGAACGGTTCAAGAAAGGGCTCAGCGAGCTCGATGACAGCGCGCAGAAGCTTGTAGGTCACGGTTTCGTCAAAATGCGGCCGCGGCAGCAGGTCGAGATGCTGGAGACGCTCGATCGCGAGCTCCAGATCCGGCGGCAGGCGCGCGAGACCGGAGCGGAGGACCACTGGTTCGCGATGCTCAAGCACCTCACCGTCTGGGGCTATTACACTTCCCGCCCCGGCATCATGGAAGAGCTTCGCGTCCAGCTCGTCACCGGCCGGTACGATGGCAATGCGCGATACTGAGCGCGACTACGACGCCATCGTCGTCGGCTCCGGCATCACGGGCGGCCTGGCCGCGAAGGAGCTCTGCGAGCGAGGTCTGCGCACGCTGGTTCTCGAAGCAGGCCGCGACATCGACCCCCAGCGGGATTACAAGGAGCACGTGCCGCCCTGGGACATGCCGTTTCGCGGACTCGGGAACCGCCGCGTCATCGAGGCGCGACAACCGATTCAGCGGCGCTCGGTGTCCTTCGACGAGCTCAGTCATGTCTTCTGGACCGACGACGTCGATAACCCGTACAGCACGCCGGAGGGTAAACCGTTCGATTGGTTTCGTGCGCGACAGGTCGGCGGCAAATCCATCATCTGGGGTCGCCAGGTCTACCGCTGGAGCGATCTCGATTTCGAGGCCAATCTCCGTGACAATGTCGGCGTCGATTGGCCGATCCGTTACGCCGACGTCGCGCCATGGTACGACCGCGTCGAGCGTTTCATCGGGGTCAGCGGCGAAGCGCTCGCTCTTCCACACTTGCCGGACAGTGTCTTTCAGCCGGCGATGGACATGAACGTGGTCGAAGCCGCGGTGCGCGATCGATTGCGGGGCAAATTCGCTTCCAGTCGCAGGATGACCATCGGACGTGTCGCCGTGCTCACGCAGCCGCTCAAAGGCCGTGCGCCGTGCCACTACTGCGGACCATGTCATCGCGGCTGTGGGACGCTCTCGTATTTCTCGAGCGTAAATGCGAGTCTTCCCGTTGCCCGCGCCACCGGCCGCCTGACGCTCCGCCCATACAGCATCGCTCACACCATCGTATACGACGCGAAGTCGGGCCGGGCGTCGGGCGTGCGGGTGATCGATCCTCGTACACGGACCGAGCACGAGTTTCGCGCCCGCGTAGTATTTCTCTGCGCCTCGGCGCTCGAGAGCGTGCGCATTCTTCTGAACTCGAAATCGACCAGCTTTCCCGACGGTCTCGCCAATGGCAGCGGTGCCCTGGGGCTCGGCATCATGGATCACATCAAGCTGGGCGGCGCCAGCGGCGTCGTGCCCGGCTGGGAGAATCGCCAGACCATCGGCAACCGTCCCAACGGCATTCTCGTCCCGCGCTTTCGGAACCTCGACCGTGCGAGCCGTCATCCAGACTTCATTCGCGGCTACCAGTTCCAGGGCGGCGCCGGTCGCATCGGCTGGCAAGGGCGGGCCCGCGACCTGGGGCTCGGCGCGGAGTTCAAGGCGCGGCTCAGCAAGCTCGGCCCGTGGGTGATGTCGTTCGCGGGCTTCGGCGAGACTCTCGCCCGGGACGAGAACCGGGCGCGGCTCCATGAATCCCAGAAGGACGCCTGGGGAATTCCATCGCTCCACATCGACGTTGCGTGGAGCGCCAATGAGCTCGCGATCCACCGCGACATGACCGAGAGCGCCGCGGAAATGCTCGACGCGGTTGGTGCCAGAGACATCGTCCGCCGTACGCAGCCCAGCGTGCCCGGCAACACCAATCATGAGATGGGAGGGGCACGCATGGGGCGCGACCGGCGGACTTCGGTGTTGAACGGATGGAATCAGGCGCACGAGGTGGCGAATCTGTTCGTCACCGATGGCGCGTGCATGACATCGAGCGCGTGTCAGAATCCGTCGCTCACGTACATGGCGTTGACGGCGCGCGCGGTGAGTCATGCCGTCGATGCGCTGGGGCGCCGCGAGCTGTGACACGCTTCGATGAAACGCGAGTCGATCGCAGGAACGCGCTCCGCACCCTCGCCGCGTTGGCTGCCACGCCGTTGATCGGGCGAGGTGATACGCCCTCCGCGCCATTGATCGGCCGCGTTGAAGGCGACAACGGCTCGCTGCGAAAACTGGATCGCATCGGTCTCGCCCTCTACACCGTGCGAGATCTCACGAGCCGCGATTATGAGGGCACGCTCCGAAAGGTTGCCGAGATCGGCTATCGTGACGTGGACATGTACATCTACGACGCGAGGCGCGAGCCAATCGAGACCCGGGCGATGCTGGATCGCGTGGGACTGGCGTGCCCGTCGGCGCGGGTTGCGACCCCTGCGCTCTATCGCGGTTGGGACCGGTTCCTCGACGCGGCCAACACGCTTGGGGCGCGCTGGATCACGCTCGCCAACATTCCCTACGAGGAGCGTCTACATCTCCGCGACTGGCAGGAGCTCGCCGATGTCCTGAACAAGGCGGGCGACGCTGCCCGTCGCCGGGGACTGTCGTTGTGCTATCACAACCATTCTTTCGAGCTGGAATCGATGGAGGGGAAGATTCCGCTCGATCTCCTTCTTGCATCGACGGAGCCGGGGCTGGTCAAGCTGCAAATGGATGTCTACTGGATGACGCACGGCAGCCGCGATCCCGCGGCGGAGATCCGGCGCCTTGGGTCGCGCGTCGCCTCGCTGCATCTGAAGGACATGCAGGCCACACCAGCGCGAGGGATAACCAGCGTCGGACGCGGAACGATCGACTTCAAGGCCGTGTTGGCCGCCGCAGCTGATGCCAGGGTTCCGCATTATTTCGTCGAGGAAGATGCGCCGGTTGATTCAATGGCGGCGATTCGCTCGAGCTATCGCTATCTCGCCCGGTTGGAGTTTTAAGGTTTTGATGCCTGAACGTGATCGTATGCTCCGTGGCGAACCGTACAACGCGCGGGACCAATCCCTCCTCGCGACGGCGTATCGTGCCCGGGCGCTGCTCGCCAGGTTTGCCGCGCTACCTTCCACCGACGGAGTGCAACGTCGCGCCGTTCTCACCGAGCTGTTCGGCGAGGTCGGCGAAGATGTCTGGATCGAGCCGCCGTTCTTTTGCGATTACGGCGAGAACGTATACGTGGGCTCCCACTCGTTCGTGAACGTCAATTGCGTCTTTCTCGACTCGGCCGAGATTCGAATTGGGGCCAACGCTCTGATCGGGCCGGGCGTCCAGCTGCTCACCGCCTTTCACCCGCTGCGGGCGAGTGAGCGAATCGTCCCGGAAGACGGTCGCGCTCCGGGCCATGCGCCGTACGTTACGCAGGCGATGCCCATCCGGATTGGCGACAATGTCTGGATTGGCGGCGGAACAATCGTGCTGGCGGGAGTGACCGTCGGCGACAATGTCACAATCGGGGCGGGGAGCGTGGTTACGTCTGACATTCCCCCAAACTCGCTCGCCTTTGGACAGCCGTGCCGGGTCCAACGGTCCCTTTAGGATCTTCTACTCGTCTTCGACCATTTGAGGAAGCTCGTGATGCGCACTCTCGTTCGGTCCACCCTGGTATTGCTCGTCGCCGTATCCACGCTCGACGCTCAGACGAAAACCATCGCCGAGCGACTGGGCTATCCCGCCGATGCCAAGCTGCTGATCATCCACGCGGACGATCTCGGCTTCTCCCATTCCGCCGATGCCGCAAGCTTCGAAGCGCTCGACAACGGCACAATCTCGTCGGCGAGCGTGATGATCCCGACTCCCTGGATCGCCGAGGTCGCGGCCTACGCCAGAGCGCATCCGAATGCCGACCTCGGCCTGCACCTCACCATTACCGCCGAATGGGAGACGTACCGCTGGGGCAGCGTCGAGTCGGCCGACAAGGTGCCGAGTCTGCTCGATTCGGCCGGCACATTCCCACGGGAGGTGAGCACGGTGGTGGCGAGGGCGAAGGCAGGCGAGGTCGAGCTCGAGCTTCGCGCGCAGATCGAACGCGCTCTCGCGCTCGGCATACGGCCGACGCATCTGGACAGCCACATGGGCGCGCTCTTCTCCACCCCGGAGCTGTTTGCTACGTACGTCAAAGTCGCCCGCGCATACCGCCTGCCCTTCCTCGCTCTGCGCGGTGACCCGCGTACGAAGCCGCAACCACCACTCCTGGAGACCGATGTTCTGCTCGACACCGTGATTACGGCCGCGGCGGAGGTTCCACGCGATCAGTGGAAGCAGTTTTACCTGAATGCGATCGCGGGCCTGAAACCCGGACTGACTGAGCTGCTCGTTCATCTCGGACGCGACGACAGCGAGCTGCAGGCGATAACGGTCAATCATGAGCCCTGGGGCTCCAGGTGGCGCCAAATGGATACCGACGTACTGACGAGCCCGGAGTTCAAGAAGGCATTGAAGGACAATCGCGTGATCGTCATCACGTGGAGAGATCTGCACAAGCTGATGCTAACCGGAGCTCCGCCGGCGTGAAGGCCCGTGACGTCGTTCGTTACGGACTCGTTGTGTTGTTCCTGTTCACCGGTGCGACGCACTTCACCGCCATCAAGCACGACTTCGCCGCCATGGTTCCGCCGCCACTCACCGGGCAGCTGTGGGTCATCTACCTGACGGGAGTGCTGGAAATCGCCGGAGCTATCGGGCTGACGGTTCCGAAGGTCCGCCGGCTGGCCGGGATCTGCCTGATGCTGCTTCTCCTCGCTCTCTTTCCCGCCAACGCCTACGCCGCCGTCAACGCGGTCCAGTTCCGCGGCTCGCCTCCGACCGACATCTGGCTGAGGGGGCTGATTCAGCTGGTGTTGCTTGCCGCACTCTGGTGGAGCACTGTAGCGCGCAGACCTTTATGAGCAGATGCTGCCTTTGGATGCTGGCTCTCACGGCCACGCTGGCGTGCGGGGACGGGGAGTCCTCTGGTATTGCGACGCCACCCGCGCGCGAGTGGGTGCTGGCCTGGAGCGATGAGTTCGATGGCGCATCAGGCGCGGGCATCGATCCCGCCAAGTGGCGCTACGACACGGGTGACGGATGCAGTGAAGGAATCTGTGGGTGGGGCAACGGCGAGCGACAGCACTATACTGATTCTCCCGACAACATCTCGCTCAACGGCCAGGGTCAGCTGATGATCGTTGCGCGACAGGCGCCTTCCGGGCTCACCTGTCACTACGGACCGTGTAAGTACACATCTGGCAAGATCAACACGCGGGGAAAGATGTCCGCCGCACCGGGCCGCATCGAAGCGCGGATCAAGCTTCCTGTCGGACAAGGACTATGGTCAGCCTTCTGGATGCTGGGTCAGCGACATCCCGGCGTTCCGTGGCCGGTGTGCGGAGAGATCGATGTGATGGAGAACAAGGGAAGCGAGCCCGGATCGACAAGCTCGGCCGTGCACGGTCCTGGCTACTCGGGGAACACACCTTTCGTGCATTCCCATGCACTGACCCGAAGCACGGCCTCGGACGGCTTCCACACCTTCGCGGTAGAATGGGATTCGGCCCACGTCAGATTCTTCGTCGACGACACGGCCCACTACGGGATCACTCACGAGGCAGTGGAGAAATTCGGAGCGTCGATTCTGAATCAGTCGTTCTACCTGATTATCAACCTCGCAGTCGGTGGGGCGTTTGATGGAGACCCGCAGTCGGAAGCGATATTCCCCGCAACGATGCTCGTCGACTACGTGCGTGTCTACAAGCGCTAAGTGGTGGTCGTCAGCCGCCTGAATCCGTATTCACCGCGCCGTCTTAGGCGCGCGCTTCGCGCTTGGCCGCAGCGGCGTCACACCGCGGCAATAGCTTCGGGTCGGCGATCCGATCAGCCCACTTCGCAAATTCCGCGGTAGGCCCCCGCCACTCGAGCTCGTCGACGTCGACGAACAGGGGGGCGTCGTCTCGAAGCGTTGCGAGAGTCTTGAACAGAAGCGCGCGGTCGCGCTGGTCGCCGAGTACTTCCGGGGGAAACGATTCGATCGGGCCGTGGCGGTTGAGCAAGCTCGCGGCGGTGGTCTTCCCGATCCCACGGATGCCCGGGTACCCATCCTGCGCGTCGCCGACCAACGCGAGATAATCAGGAATCAGCTCCGGACCGACTCCGAACTTGGCACGCACGGCCTCGGCGTTTCTGACCTGCATTCCGCGCCGGATGATCTGCACCACGCTGTCCCCGCGAACACACTGTGCCAGATCCTTGTCGTTCGCCCAGATGCAAACCTTTTCGACGCGCGCATCAGCGGTGGCCAGATGCGCCGCCGAAGCGAGGCCATCGTCAGCCTCGAGCTCGATCATCGGCCATACCGCGACTCCCATCGCGGCGAGCGCCTCCTCGAGCGGGTGGAACTGGGAGTAGAGAACACGCTCGATTCCCTCCCCCGTTTTATAGTCCGGCCATAGCTCGTTGCGGAACGACTCGATCACGTGGTCGGTGGCCACCCCAATGTGAGTGGCTCCGGTTTCGATCATCTCCAGAACCGAATGCAGCAAGCCGGCGACCGCGCCCAGCGGCTTGTCCTTGCCCTCGTTGAAGCTGCGCAGGCCGTAGAAATGACGGAACAGGTCGTAGGTGCCGTCGATGAGATGTACGATCATAGGTTTCCATTGTATTATTTCACCTTGTCCGACGTAAGCCGACGTGACCTGCGAACGATCTCGTATACCGCCCTCGCGCTGGCGGCGTTCGCCGCCAATTCGATTCTCTGCCGTATTGCGCTCCGCAACGCCACAATCGATCCGGCGACCTTCTCGACCATTCGTTTGACCGCCGGCGCCGTCACGCTGCTGCTTGTCACCGGCTTGGCGCGGAGAGATGCAGCTCCTGTAACCGGCTCATGGCTCTCCGCCGGGATGCTTTTCCTTTACGCGGTACCATTCTCGTTCGCCTACACCATGCTGACAACCGGGACGGGAGCGCTCATCCTGTTCGGCTTCGTCCAGATAACGATGATGGCCGCCGCATTATGGTCCGGCGAAAGACCGCATCCGTTGCAATGGCTTGGCCTCGGCCTGGCGCTGGCAGGCCTCGTGTATCTCGTTCTTCCGGGGCTCGAGGCTCCGCCCATCGCTGGCGCCGCGCTGATGGCGCTGGCCGGTTTTTCGTGGGGTGTCTATTCGCTGCGCGGACGAGGCGCGCCTGATCCACTGGGACAGACGACGAGCAATTTCGTTCGCTCGATTCCATTCGTGTTGGCGGTGAGCGTCATCGCAATTCCGCGATTCCACGTCGAGCGAAACGGTGTTCTGCTCGCGATCGCTTCCGGCGCGATTGCGTCGGGCCTCGGCTACGTCATCTGGTATCGCGCCCTGCAGGGCCTGAGCGCGGCGCGGGCGTCGATCGTACAGCTCCTCGTGCCCTGCCTCGCGGCGCTGGGTGGGGTGATCTTTCTGGCGGAGACGATCTCGCTCCGTCTGGTGCTGGCGACGGTATTGATTCTCGGAGGGATTGCGCTGGCGTTGCAGTCCCAGGCGAGCAAACGATCGCCGTGACGAAGCGAAACCGCTCCCGTCTCTAGAACACCCGGATCGGAACGACCTTCGGCAGGTCGATGATCTCCTTCTGCTTCCGGTTCGCCTGCGCCTGGCGATACCATGCGGCGTCCTTTCCGGCGCCGGCCGATTCCATCACATCCTGCGCGAGCTTGACGATCACTTCGTTCGCCAGACGGATCGAGCCGTGCGACACCGGCTTCCCGATGGAGCTGGGCTGATTGGTGCCGTGGATCGACCGCGGCGGATCGTAAACCAGCTGCGCGCGACCCATTGGGTTCTTCGGATCGCCTGACTCCCGCGGCAGCCGCTCCTCGGCCCACGACTCGTCGGGCGGATTCCAGTCCGGGTTCCACACCACCTGCGTGATCATCCACTCGCCCGTCTTCGTCGGCCACTCCGTGGATCCGACCGCGACCGGATGCGACGCGGTCCGCTGACCTGCCTTCAACACGTGTAGCTGGCGCGCCTTCACATCGACTTCGATGCTCATGTCGGCGACCGCTGGCGTCGCAGCAACAGTGGAGCTGGCAGCCGTGACGCCGCCGAGCGCCACAGTATCGACCGGTTTCTCGGTCGTTTCGGATTTCATGCAGCCCAGAGCCAGAAGCGATCCAGCTGCCAGGGCGATACCAGTGGTACGGAGGTAGCTTCGGTGCATTGTGATCATCCTTTTTTGTATAGTAGCGGGCGTATTTAGCAAGAAGCGGTGCATTGCACCCGCCCACATTGCCTTCGCCGCGGGACTGAGCGACGTTCTATGAAGTCCAACTCCTGACAGAGAGGTATCCGGCATGAACCGTCGCACCTTCCTCGGTACCATCGGGCTTTCCGTCGCGGGCACGCAGCTCGGCTGCGCATCAAATGTCGGTGGCGGAGGCTTCAGAACGCGCCGGCTCAGCCGGGTCGGCATCCAGCTCTACAGCCTGCGCGACGACGCACGCAAGGACCTGGAGCGCACGCTCGCCGCCATCGCGTCGATAGGGTATCGCGACGTCGAGCTGCTCGGCTCGATGAACAACTTTGGAATGCCACCCGCGCAGTTGCGCGAGGTGCTCAACCGGAACGGCCTGCGCGCGCCGTCAACCCACGTGAGCGGAGGCGCGCTCGACGACCTGCCGCGCAACCTCGACGACGCACAGACACTCGGTCACGAGTATCTCGTCGTGGCGAGCTTGCCGATTCAGGGACAACGAACGCTCGACGATTACCGGCTGTGGGCCGACAAGCTCAACGAAGCTGGCCGGCGTGCCCGCGAGCGGGGCGTGTGGATCGGCTTCCACAACCACGGAAACGACATGACTCTCATCGACGGGGTCGTGCCGTACGACATCCTCATCCAGCGCACCGATCCGGCGTTCGTGCGCCACCAGCTCGATACCGGTAATACCGCGATGGGGGGAAGGGATCCGCTCGAGTACGTCGAGAAGTACGGGTCGCGGTACTGGCTATTTCACATCAAGGATGTCCCCGGACTCGGCGCGAAGAGCGATACCGAGCTCGGCAAGGGAGGCATCAACTTCAAGCAGCTGCTCGCGGCGATCGACAACATCGACGAAAAGTTTTTATTCGTTGAGCAGGAGACCTACCCCGGGTTGCCCGTTGATAGCCTGCGCCGGGATTACGCGTACATCTCCACGCTTGATTTTTAGGCTGATTTTCCCTCTCGGAAAACTCAACCCTCTAGTGGATCCTTTTTGAGTTTGGAGTCTGCCGTCGTTGTGTTATCCGTCATTGCGTCACCGCACGCAACACGCAGTCGTAAAAACGCAAGAACGGTGAACCCAAAAACGGTAAACTCAAGACTCGAAAAGCAGCTCAGTCGGGCACCGATGCTCTCTCCGCATTC
>JBGTEZ010000188.1:0-3764 GCA_041747535.1 Gemmatimonadaceae bacterium | reverse complement strand
TCTCCGCGCACCGCGGACAGCTCGGCGTGGATTCGCGCCACCAGCTCCGCCTGGGCGAGCGCCGCTCCGAACGCATCGAGAATCCTCCGCTGCGACTCGCCGTCGAGCAGCGTTTGCGCATCGTGCTGCCCGTGGAGATTCACCAGCTGTCGTCCCAGCTCGGCCAGTACGGTGGCAGTCACCGTCGCGCCGTTGATCCAGGCGCGCCCTCGCCCGTTGGAGGAGATTTCCCGCTTGAGGACGAGAGTATCCTCCTCTACGTCGATGCCACGGGCATCGGCAAGCTCGGTGATGCCGGCCATGCCGCCCACATCGAACACGCCCTCGACCGTCGCCTTGTCCGCACCGGTTCGGATAAGGTCAGCGCTGGCGCGCTCTCCGAGCAAGAGGCCCAGTGCCCCAACGATGATCGACTTCCCCGCTCCGGTCTCGCCGGACAGGACGTTGAATCCCTTCCCGAGCGGAAGCGTCACCGATTCGATGATCGCGAAATTTCGAATCCTCAGTTCGGTGAGCACTATGCCGACCCCTGCTCGTCGGGGAGTCCTCCCCATCCAAGCTTCACTCGCATGCGCTCGAAGAAAGTCGCGCCTGGGAAGCGGACGATGCGTACCGGGTTGTCCGAGCGTCGCACCCTGAGCTGCTCGCCCTTCACGAAGCTCGTGCCGACCTGACCATCGACCGTCACCAGCAGCTCGGTCGGACTTTCGTTGGCCTCGACGGTGACTTCGCCGTCCGCCGGAATCACGAGCGACCGGATGGCCAGCGTATGGGGAGAAACGGGGGTGATGATGATCGATTCGACGGTCGGCACCACGACTGGTCCTCCAGCCGACAGACTGTAGGCAGTCGAACCGGTCGGTGTTGAGATCACTACCCCGTCAGCGGCGTAGGTGCCAATGCTCTCGCCGTCCACTGAGATGTTGAGTCGCACCACGCGCGCGAACCCGCCCTTGTGCAGCACGAAATCGTTGAGCGCCCGCCACTGCTTTCTCGTCACACCCGACGCATCGATCGCGCGCGCGCTCAGCGCCATCCGCGGCTGCGCGACGTACTCGCCACCGGCCAGATGCTCCAAGGCCGCCTCGAGATCCTCCGTCTGGCAGCTGGTGAGAAACCCGAGGCGACCCAGATTCACGCCAAGTATCGGCTTGTCCTTTCCATCGAGCCAGCGCGCTCCGCGCAGCAGCGTGCCGTCTCCGCCGAGCGTGATCAACGCATCGATCTGATCCGCATCCTCGAGGCGCGAGCCGGTGCCGGCGATTTCGTGAAGCCCCTGCTCGAAGAAAAGGTCGAGGCCGACTGCGGGCGCGGTGCGGGAAAGCCTGCCCAGGATTTCCGGCAGGTCATCGTACCCCTGGTGTCCAATGACCCCCAGCCGCATCAGACCGCGCGGAGGTGGGTGCCCCGCGAGCTTTCCATTCCAAATGCGCCGACGACGCGGCCAGCGATACCCTTCGCATCGAGGCCCAGACCGGCAAGCTGCTTCGCCCGCGGCGCCTGCTCGATGAATTCGTCCCTGACTCCGTGCGCGATCACCCGCACCGACTGATCCATCTCGGCGACGACGGCGGCCAGGTGCGCTCCGAATCCGTTGACGACGGTGCCCTCTTCCACCACCAGAATGTTCGCGTGGTCTCGCACGACCTCCGCGAGAACCCCACTGTCGTGCGGCTTGAGGTAGCGGCAGTTCACAACGGTTACGCTCGTTCCACTCTCCTGCAACAGCTCGGCGGCCGAGAGCGCGGGCAGCACCATCGTGCCGACCGCGAGTATCGCGACGGCACTCGCGCGGTCGCGGCCGGAAGTGCTCGCGCGCCGCAGAACCTCCCACGACGCATGTGGGATTGCCTCGATCTCCTGAGCCGGAGGGACGATGTCCGGCGTCGAATCACGCGGGTACCGCAGCGAAAACGGTGCGTCCTGCGCCAACCCGCTCTTGATGAGACCCAGCATCTCCGCGCCGTTCTTCGGTGCCGTCACGACCATCCCGGGAACTGCCAGCATGTACGCAATGTCGTAGAGACCCATGTGGGTCGGACCATCTTCCCCAACCACACCGGCGCGATCCATCGCGAAGATCACGGGCAAATGCTGAATCGCGACATCGTGGATCACGTTGTCATACGCGCGCTGCAGAAAAGTCGAGTAGATGGCGCACACCGGACGTATTCCCCCGGTCGCGAGTCCGGCCGCGAAAGTAACGGCGTGGCTTTCCGCGATCCCGACATCGAAAAACCGCGCGGGGAATTTTTTCGCAAAGACACCCGTACCCGTTCCGCTCGGCATCGCGCCCGTAATCGCCACCACGCGCGGGTCTTCGGCGGCGATCTCCGCCAGTCCCTGCCCAAAGGCGGCGGTGTAGGCCGAGTTGGCCGAGGAGATTTTCCGCTGCTTGCCGGTCGCTGGGTCGTGGCCCGGCGGCAAGGCGTGCCACTTCTCAATGTGCTCGCCGGCCGGGAATCCCTTTCCCTTCTGGGTGATGCAGTGGATCAGTCTCGGTCCCGGCAGCGCTTTCACGGCAGTGAAAGTGTCGACCAGCGCATCGATGTCGTGTCCATCGATTGGACCGAAGTAACGGAATCCGAGCTCCTCGAAGAAAATGCCCGGGGTAAGGAAGGTCTTCATGCTCTCCTCCCATTTCCTCACCAGGGTTCCAACGCTCGAGAGAGGCCCGGGAGCTGAATCGACGACGTTGCCGATGGCCGAGCGAACCCGGTTGTAGAGCGGATTTCTCTGGATCGACGTGAGGTACTTGGAGATCGCGCCGACATTGGGCGCGATGGACATCTCGTTGTCGTTCAGCACGACGATGAAATCAGAATCGGTGGCGCCGGCGTTGTTCAATCCCTCGTACGCCAATCCACACGTGAGAGCTCCGTCTCCGAGCACCGATACCACGCTGAAGTCCTCGCCCTTCAGATCGCGAGCGACCGCCATTCCGTACCCGGCCGATATGGCCGTCCCCGCGTGACCGGCACCGAACGTGTCGTATTCACTCTCGCTCCGCCGGAGAAAGCCGGAGAGGCCGTCCTCCTGGCGAAGCGTCTCGAACCTGCCGGCACGCCCGGTGAGAAGCTTGTGCGGGTACCCCTGGTGGCCGACGTCCCAGACGATTTTGTCACGGGGTGTGTCGAACACCGCGTGCATGGCAACGGTGAGCTCGACGACCCCGAGACCGGCGCCAATGTGGCCGCCGGTGCGGGAGCAGACCTCGATCAGCCGCTCACGCATCTCGACGGAAACGGTGCGCAGCTCGTCGCGGGTGAGCGGCTTGAGGTCGGCCGGTGAATTGATTCGGTCGAGGATGGACATTGACGGAGGATTCAGGACGTACGGGTTACCATGAAATTAGCGACTTGCCGAAGGTCGTGCGTGAGCAGTCCCCTCCCGGAAAGAGCGTCCGCGGCCTCGCCAACGAGCGCCTCCGCGCGCTCACGTGCGCCGGCGATTCCAAGCAGCGCCGGATAGGTGCTCTTGCCCAGTGCTTCATCGCGCCCCGCCGTCTTTCCCAATGTCACGGTCGTCGAGGTCAGGTCCAGCACATCGTCCATGATCTGGAAGGCGAGGCCGATACACCGGCCGTATCTCCCGACGGCGGCAACATCATCGTCTCCTGCGCCGGCGGCGATCGCACCCATCCGTGCGGACTGGGCGATGAGCGCCCCCGTCTTCGCCGCGTGGACGGCCTCGAGCTCGGCGAGGCCGAGCGTCGCGCCCTCTCCCGCCAGGTCACGAAGCTGGCCCCCGATCATTCCCCCACC
>JBGTEZ010000187.1:0-8084 GCA_041747535.1 Gemmatimonadaceae bacterium | reverse complement strand
GCTGCACGCGATGCAGCTCCGCGGCTTCGCCAGCGGAAGCCGCGCGGGGAGCCGCCGAGCGCGGCCGCGCCTCGCTCGGGGTTCTCGAGCGCCATTGATGGGAATTCTTCTCTACCGGATCGACGACCGATTGATCCATGGGCAGGTGGTCGTCGGCTGGGGCCAGCCTCTCGACATTGGATTCCTGGTCCTCGTGGATGATCTGGTCGCCTCGAGCGACTGGGAGAAAGAGCTGTACCGCATGGCCGTTCCCCCCGAGATGGAGATATTCTTTGCCGACGTCGGCACGGCGATTCGTGATCACGCGCGCTACGCGGCGGACCCTCGCCCCGGAATCCTCATCGCGGGGGATGTCTCGGTGATGCATCGGCTCGTGAGCGGAGTGAAGGCGATCGGAAGCGTTAACCTCGGTGGAATTCATCATCGCGCCGGAAGACGGGAGAAGCTGCGTTACATTTTCCTGACGCCGCAGGAAGAGCGTGAGCTGCTCGCGCTCGAGTCGTCGGGAGTCGAAGTAACTGCGCAGGATGTGCCGGGCGCGCGCGCCGTACCGCTTGCCGAGATTCTCGGAGGATCCGATTGAGCTTGCTCGACGCACTTCCGCTTGCGCTGCTCGGAGCCCTGTTGGGTCTGGACGTCGTGAGCTTTCCGCAGGCGATGATCTCTCGCCCTATCGTGGCGTCGACCCTCGCCGGGGCTTTCATCGGCGAGCCCGAGCGGGGGCTGCTGATCGGTGTCGTCCTCGAGCTCATCGCGCTCGACACACTCCCGTTCGGCGCCTCGAGATACCCGGAGTGGGGCTCGGCGGGTGTGGTAGGAGGCGCGCTTTACGCGTCGCAGGCGACCGGAATGTACGGCGCTCTCCCGGCGGCGATGCTGGCCGCTCTCCTTACGGCGAGCATAAGCGGCTGGAGCATGGTCGTGTTGCGGCGCAGCATCGGAGACAAGCTGACGAGGTCACGGGACCGTATCGAGGATGGATCGAGAGATGCCCTGATGTCGCTGCACCTCACTGGAATGAGCCTCGACCTGTTGCGCGGGGCGACGGTCACTCTGGCCGGGATGCTCGTGTTCAGCCCGCTGGTCGGGGCGATCGTGGTGATCTGGGGGAGCTCTCCAGTGATATCGCGAGCGGTCGTCGTCGTGGCCGCTGCGATTGTCGCCGGAGGCGCTCTTTGGAAGGTGTTCCATTCCGTCCAGCACGTACTCTGGTTCTTCTTTGCCGGACTCGCAGCTTCGGCGGCGATTGTGTGGGCAGGATGACGACGCCGACGACGAGCATTGCGCTCCCGCTGCGCGTTAAGGCGGCCATGTACCTGCGCCTGTTTGCGCTGCAGGGTTCGTGGAACTACGAGACCCTCAACGGAACCGGGATCGGCTTCGTGATGGAGCCCGCGCTCCGTTATTTGCCCGGGGGCGTCGATGGTCCCTCGTATCGGGCGGCGCTCGCGCGAGAATCACGCTACTTCAACGCGCACCCTTATCTTGCCGGAGTCGCCGTCGGCGCGCTCACGCGCGCCGAGCTGGATGGCGTCGACCCGACCCGAATCGAACGCTTCAGGACGGCGTTGGCGGGTCCCCTTGGGAGCGTAGGAGATCGGCTCGTCTGGGCGAGCTGGCTGCCATTCTGCTCGCTCGTTGCGCTCTGTGTTTATGGTTTCGGCCAGACACCCCTCGTTGTAGCGGGTACGTTTCTCGCGCTGTTCAACCTCGGCCACTTCGGACTGAGGGCGTGGGGCCTGTCGCTGGGCCTTTCGCGCGGGCTCAACGTCGCATCAGGACTGGGCAATCCGGTACTGAGGCACGGGCCGCAATACATCGGGAGCGCCGCCGCGCTGGTGGCAGGCGTCACGCTCCCACTCGCACTTCAACGCGTAGCTGGCCCCGGGCGGGCGATGGCGGGCGGGATCGTCGTCGCTGCCTTCATCGGAATTCTCCTCCTTGCGCGATTGCGCGAAAACGCGGTCGGCTGGCGCGTCGCGTTGGGAGTCCTGGCGCTGTTCGTACTCTTCTCGGTGTTGATCTGATGCCTGAGCGCGAAGTCAAGATTCAGAACAAGCTCGGCGTCCACGCCCGGCCTGCCGCCGAGATCGTGAAAGCCGCCGGCAAGTTCAAGAGCAACATCACGATCGTCCGCGACGACCTCGAGGTGAATGCAAAGAGCATCATGGGCGTGATGATGCTGGCCGCCGAGTTCGGGGCGGTTGTCACCCTTCGCGCGACGGGCGATGACGCCGAGACCGCACTGGACGCTCTGGCGGCCGTGATCGCCGCCAAGTTCGGCGAGAGCTGATGCCGGGCGGCATCGCCGGGATGCCAGCCTCACCGGGGATCGTTGACGGTCCCGTTCACCTCCTGCGGTGGGAAGTGCCGGATGTCCGTCACCGGAACATACCGGACGAGGCCGTTCCCGCGGAAATCGGGCGCCTCCATTCCGCGGTAGAAAAGGCGAAGGAACGCCTTCGCAGCGTGCGCGCGCGCGCGGAGAAATACGCCGGTCCCGAAGAAGCAGCCATCTTCGACGTGCAGATCTCCATCCTCGAGGACGGAGAGCTGCTCCGTCAGGTCGAGGAGCTGGTGCAGCAGAACATCGGAGCTGAAAAGGCATTCGATCTCGTGATGTTCGAATGGCGTCAGGAGTTTGCGGGGCACGCGCGCCCCATGATTCGAGAGCGCGTCGGCGACCTGATCGACGTCCAGATCCGCGTGCTGTCGCTTCTGCTCGGCTTGCCCGATCACGATCCGGTCGATCTGCCCAAGGGCGCGAACAAGATCCTCGTCACGCACGACCTGACGCCAAGCCTGACGGTTCAGCTCGACCGGGAAGCGATCATCGGAATCGCGACCGATGCAGGAACACGGACTTCTCACGTCGCGATTCTTGCCCGCTCGCTCGGCCTTCCCGCGGTCGTCGGACTTCGCGATGCCACCGAGCGTCTCGATGGAAGCGAGCACGTAATTCTCGACGGTACCGCGGGCGTCCTCATCATAAATCCGACCGGGGCGCAGCTCGCCAAGTACAGGGAGCGGCGGGCTCTCGAGGACGCGGATGCCATCGAGCTGCAGTCGCTCGCCACGGCGGATTCAGTGACGCTCGATGGTCACTGGGTGACGCTGCGCGCCAATGTCGACCTGCCTGAAGAGGCGGAGTTCGCGGCCCGCAGCGGAGCCGAAGGCGTGGGCCTGATGCGAACCGAGTTTCTGGTGGTGGGTCGCGCGACCATGCCGGACGAAGAGGAGCAGTACCAGGCGTACAAGCACGTCGTCGAGGCGTTCGGGGGTCGGCCGGTCGTGATCCGGACTTTCGACGTCGGCGGGGACAAGCTTCCCGTCGGCGGCTACGCGACCGATGCCAACCCGTTTCTCGGGTGGCGCGCGATCAGGATGTGCCTCGATGAGCCGGAGCTGTTCAAGACGCAGCTTCGCGCGCTTCTGCGCGCGGCGATGCACGGCGACGTGCGCATCATGTTCCCCCTGATCATCACTCTCGACGAGGTCAGACAGGCGAAGCATCTGCTGAACGAGGCGGCCGGCGAGCTGGACGCGCGCGGCGTCGAATACCGCCACGACCTGCCCCTGGGCGTGATGGTCGAGACGCCCGCCGCGGCGCTGTGCGCCGACACCCTCGTCGAGGCTGTCAGCTTCTTCAGCATCGGGACGAACGACCTCGTTCAGTACACCCTCGCCGTCGATCGGGGCAGCGCGGCGCTGGCGGCGCGCTTCACGCCGCTGCATCCGGCGGTTCTCAAGCTGATAAAGCGAATCGTGGATGTCGGGTGCGCGAATCGCCTCGAAGTAGCCGTGTGTGGCGAAATGGCGTCGCAGCCGCTGATGGCCTTCGCTCTGATCGGTCTTGGTGTCAGGTCGCTGAGTGTCGCCGGGCGCTCGGTGCCGCTGGTGAAGCGCATCGTTCGCGGCGTGAGCGTGACGGTCGCCGAGGCGGCGGCAACCGCCGCGCTGGCCTCGCGCACCGCGAGAGAGGCTGAGGGCGAGCTGCGGCGGGGACTTTTGTCCGCGTTCGGAGACGCGCCATTCCTCCGCGACGGGTTGCCTGGGTCGTTCGACGGAAATATCTTCGAAGGCTCAGGTGGATCGTAATTATCCTCGGCGCACGAATAGTACGGCGTGCGACCGCTGCCACCGACTCATCCTCAATTCCCCAAGAGGAATTTCGTGCTCGATCGACATCTGTTCACGTCCGAGTCCGTAACCGAGGGTCATCCTGACAAGGTTGCGGACGCGATCTCGGACGCCATCCTCGATGCAATTCTCGCGGATGACCCGAAAGCCCGCGTCGCCTGTGAAACTCTGGTTACCACCGGGCTCGCCTGCGTCGCTGGCGAGATAACGACCACTACCTACGTCAATGTTCCGGAGATCGTCCGCGCGACGATCGACCGGATCGGATACAACGACACCGCGTTTGGCTTCGACTCAAAGACCTGTGCGGTGATCAGCACAATCGACAAGCAGTCCCCCGACATCGCGCAGGGAGTGGACACCGGCGGCGCCGGCGACCAGGGAATGATGTTCGGCTATGCCACAGATGAAACGCCCGAGTTGATGCCAATGCCCATTCAGCTCGCGCACCGCCTCACCGAGCGTCTCGCCGCGTTCCGCCGCTCGAAGGACGGAAAGTGGGTGCGGCCCGACGGAAAGGCTCAGGTCACGGTGCTCTACGAGGATTCGATTCCGATCGGCGTCGAGACCGTTGTCGTTTCGACCCAGCACTCCGAAGAGATTTCCACGAAGAAGCTGCGCGAGGCGATCATCTCAGAGGTCATCGAGCCGGTGATCCCGAAAGAGCTGCGCGCCAACGGCGTCAAGTTCCACATCAATCCCACCGGGCGGTTCGTGATCGGCGGACCGCAGGGAGACGCGGGGCTCACCGGCCGCAAGATCATCGTCGACACCTACGGGGGGATGGGACGCCACGGCGGCGGCGCATTCAGCGGCAAGGATCCGTCAAAGGTCGACCGCTCGGCGTGCTACGCGGCGCGGTGGGTCGCCAAGAACATCGTTGCGGCGAAGCTCGCACGGCGATGCGAAGTGCAGGTCGCTTACGCCATCGGTGTCGCGAAGCCGGTCTCGATCAACGTCGACACGTTCGGCACCAATACGGTTCCCGAGACGAGCATAATGGGCGCTGTCGCAAAGGTGTTCGATCTAACCCCCGCGGGTATCATCGAGGCGCTCGACCTGCGCCGGCCGATTTACAGCAAGACTTCCTCGTACGGGCATTTTGGCCGCGCATCCGAGAAAAATCCGAACGGGAAGGGAACCCTCTTTACGTGGGAGAGACTCGACCGGGTGGCGGAGCTCAGGAAGGCCGTGAAGCGTGCGTAGCACGTTAAATTGAGTATATGCAACTCGTCGAAGTCGAGGTCATGCGCCTCGGTCTGGATCGCTCGACCAACTCCTACGTCGTGATTCTTCAGGAGAAGGGCGGGGCGCGGCTGCTGCCGATCTGGATCGGGCAGCCGGAAGCCGAGTCCATCGTGATCGAGATGAACAAGCTGAAGCGGGAGCGGCCGCTGACCCACGACCTCTGCAAGAACCTGATCATCGGCCTCGGCGGAACTCTGCGGCGCGTGAACATCACCAAGGTGGAGAATCGCACGTTCTACGCTGAGCTCCACATTGCGCAGACATCGGGAGCCGTGCACGTCGACGCGCGCCCTTCCGACAGCATTGCGATCGCCCTCAGGTTCGAGGCGCCGATCTTTGCGCAGGAGACGCTGCTCACCGCGCTGCTGCTCGAGGAAGGCCAGGCGGCGCCGGAGATCGTCGCCGAGCCTGCCGAAGAAATGTCGGCCGAGCAGTTGAAGGAGTATCTCGAGAACATGCGGCCCGAGGATTTTGGGAAGTTTCATATGTAGCGTGGCGGTCCTGCTCCTGCAGGTCGCCACTCCCACGGACGTGCACCACGTTTCCGGCCGCGTCGTGCGGCCGGGTGCGCGCAGCATGGAGCCCGTGAGCGGCGCGTGGGTGGTGCTCCATCGCGTCGGCCCCGATCGGGCCGGACCTCTCGACTCACTGCGCTCCGATGCGAGCGGCCGGTATCGGTTCGAGTACCTGCGTTCCGGAAGTGAGGACGCGGTCTATTTCGTCTCCGCGATGCACGGTGGTGTCGCGTACTTCACTCCTCCACTGACGGAACGGCGAATAGGTGGCAGCGCGGGTGAGATCGCTGTCTTCGACACCACGTCGAGCCGGGTGCCGATCAGCATCCGCGGCCACCATGTCGTGATATCGGCGGTTGACACGCGCGCGTCGCGCGCGATCGTCGAGGTCTTCGAATTGTCGAACGACAGCTCGGTGACCCGAATCGCCGCCAACGACCGGCTCGACGGAGCGACCTGGGCGACCCGGCTGCTTCCCAACGCGTCGAACTTCAGGGTCACGCAGGGCGATATCCCGCTGGATGCAGTCAAATTCTCGAACGGCGTCGCCAGCGTCTTCGCGCCACTCGCGCCCGGAGTGAAGCAGGTTTCGTTTTCCTACTCGGTGCCCGCGAGCGCGTTCCCGCTGCGGCTGTCCGCGGCCGGGCGGACCGATGTGTACGAGGTTTTGATCGAAGACGAGACGGGGAGCGTAACCGGACCGAATATCCGGGAGATGGATCCCGTCACGGTCGAGGCCCGCAGCTTCCGACGGTTTCTCGCCGCTGATGTACCGCAGAACTCCGTGGCGGTCATCGATCTTCCTCCCGCGGGAGCAAGCCGAACCATCGATCCGCGTTTCATGGTCGCTCTGACACTGCTGATCGGCGGGGCGATGGTCATCGTGCTTGCGCGAGCGCTCCGCCGCAGATAGTTTCGGCCAATAATCGATCGCGGACGGGAGCCACGGAAACCGGTGTGATGCCGGTGCGGCCCCGCCACTGTAACGGGCAGTAAACACGCACTCGTAGCACCACTGGCCACGGCGGCTGGGAAGGTGAGTGCGGCGGCCCGGAGCCAGGAGACGACTTTCGTCCGCGCCACTTTGCAGAACCTCGGGGGAGGTGCTGGTGGCGATCAGGCGTCTGTCGACGCGTGCTCGTTGCGGGCATTCCCATGAGGGAGGTGTCCGCATTTGATTTTCTACAGACGAGCGATCCGATTGGGTGCCGGCGCCGCGTTGGCGCTCGCCGCCTGCGAACGATCGGGCAAGGAGCATCGCGCGGCGGGAGACGATTTCGGCCACCCCGTTAGCGTCGGCCGTGTTCCGGAGCGCATCGTTTCGCTCAATCCGGCGACCACCGAGATCCTCTTCGCGCTGGGCGCCGGGTCGCGTCTGGTCGGCCGCACCAGGTACGATCTGTGGCCGGATTCGGCCCGCTTCGTTCCCGCACTTGGCGACGGCATTCGCCCGAATGTCGAGGTGGTCCTCGGCACCCGGCCCGACCTCGTCATCCTCTATGCGAGCGAGGACAACCGCGGAGCGGCCGGACGGTTCCGGGCCGCCGGGGTCAACACGCTGTCGCTGAAGATCGACCACATCTCGGATTTCCGCCGGGCCACAACGCTGCTCGGAAGCATCCTCCGGGATTCTGCGCGCGCGCGGACCGTGACCGACTCCGTCTACGGCAGCCTCCACCGCGTTCGGGCCGCGACGAGTGGCCGGCCCCGCCCAGCGGTGTTCTGGCACGTGTGGGACGCTCCGCTGATCACGATCGGCAGCGGAAGCTTCATGAATGAGCTGGTCGACATCGCGGGCGGGCGGAACGTGTACGCCGACATCGATGGACCGTCGGAAGCGATTTCGCTCGAGGACGTGGCGAAGCGGGAGCCGGACTTCATTCTGGCGGGGCCGATCGGCGCGTCGAAGATCCGCGCCGATTCTCGCTGGCAAATCGTGCGCGCTGCGCGCGAGGGCAGAATCATGGTCGTCGACACTGCTCTCGTCGCGCGCCCGGCGGTGCGGTTGGGAGAAGCCGCCGTCTCGCTGGCAAACATGTTTCATCCGGGAGCCGTGCGTTGAGGCGTTTTCACGGGTGGTATTGGCTCACGCTCGTCGGGGCGCTGGTGGCCGCGGTGGCGATCGCCGTCGCCAACGGGGCCGTCTCGCTCACCCTCGCCGCGGCGATCGACGCGGTCGCC